>JANPLP010000579.1:0-12269 GCA_031426595.1 Planctomycetia bacterium
CGAACCGCTTACGGCTCAACATTGGGAGAGTACGGCAGCGTCAACCGAGCTTCACAACCCCCGGATAACCGATTGGTGACTGTCAAAGTCCCGCCGTGCGCAACAGCGATCATCTGCGCCTTCGAAAGGCCTAGCCCCAAACCACGCCCCGCCTCACGCCCGCTGAAATAGGGATCGAAGCAATGCCGGAGCGCGATTGCCGATAATCCAGGGCCTTCATCAAGAATGGACCAAGCTATTGAAGATGAATTCTCAGCCAGCTCGGTTCGAATTTCGATCGCCCCGCCCTCCGGCGTCACCTCAATAGCGTTGCGCGCGAGGCACCATAAGGCTTCATTCAACGCAATCGGATCAAAGCGAGGCGTAACGCCTTTGAATTCGGCGTGCGATGCTTGGGGCAGTCCCTCCGACGTTTGAATAGTGACGCCGCGTGTTGAACTCCACCTCCGCGCCCTTTCGAGAAAGGCGGAGAACCACTGGCGATGATCGACTGCCGTGAATTGCATCGCCGGCGGTCGAGCGATCAACATGAGATCGCCTAACATTTCGCTCCCTCGCATCGCGTTATCGACGATCGTCTCAAGCATCTGCCGCCGATCCGCAGCCGATTCGTGTTGGAGTAGAACACCAGCCCGCGTGGCGATATTTGCCAAAGGATTGTTCAGTTCATGACTCAGTCCATACGCAAAGTGATAGATGGCTTCCCGCTTCTGTCGCTCAAGCTCCACAGTAAACTGATGCTCGAGTGTCCGCAGCCGAACGGCCATATTCGCAATTTGCCAAAGTTGTTGCGTGGGCTCTGTCGTGTCAAGCCAACCGGGGTGTCGCAGCAGCTGTTGCGATAATGAGCCTTCGCTCGGAATGCTGGCCGCTGCCTTCTTCAGCCAACTCCCCAGCGACTCATCACCCTGTGACAAGTCGGACAACTTCGTAAGCTCCGTCGACTCTGCGCGCGAACACTCCTCGAGCACTATTTGCGTTAAGGCGTCGAGTGTGGCTGCTTTAAACCGAAAGTGCGGCTCGCTCGGCAACTGATCCTGTGTCATATCTGGGCCGCGCAAATCTGACGAGAGCATTCTGTTTCCGACTAGTGCTTTGTCCAGCTTAAATGTTAGGGTGGCACGCCCGAGGCTTTGCGAAGGGTGTGGCTAATGTCGCTCAGATCACGCCCTTCGAAAAGCCTCAGGGTGTGACACCCCAGAGTTAAGCTGTATCGCTGCACTGGTCTTTAGCAGTGAGGTGAGGTTCTACGGCTAAACTCCTTCGGCAGGCTCCGAGTGCAGTCGAGAAAGCTATTTGCGTGACGAACCGGTCCGCAACGCAATCGCCAGCGCATTGCGCTTCGTCTCACTCGAATCGATTGCCATATTATCAACACTCTTCTCGTCATTTGAAGGCGAACCGCATGTGTTCGCCAGCAAACTGCGATGTGTGTGCGACTAATGCGCGACCGGTCGATCGATTTCAAGCAAATCGCAAACACGTTCGACCAAGCGATCGACGGTGAATGGTTTTTGCATGAAATCATCAGCACCCGAAAGCCGCAAATCGCCCACCTTCTCGGCTTCGATCATCCCGGAAATGCAAATGATCTTGACTGAGTCCAACGTCTTGTCACTCCGAACTCGTTGGCAAACTTCTTTGCCATTGATGTCGGGAAGCATTACGTCGAGCACCACCATGTCCGGGCGGAACTCTTTGACCTGCATCCCCGCATCGAAGCCGTTGTTGGCCGTTCGAATTTCGAATCGAC
The DNA here is from genome assembly GCA_031426595.1 of Planctomycetia bacterium. GTDB lineage: Bacteria > Planctomycetota > Planctomycetia > Pirellulales > Pirellulaceae > Aureliella. The sequence continues at coordinate 1,754 of JANPLP010000579.1, forward strand.
CATCGCGAGCGAACGCGTCTGACATCAGCTCGACCAAGTCTTGCTCGTCGTCAACAATCAGCAACTTCTTCTTACCGTTCTCAAGCGCGTCGGTTGGAATTCCGTTGTCGCGCATGAAGGAAAAAAGTTGGTCGCGAGGGATTCGACGAAACCGGCTACCCGGCACACGAAATCCCTTCAGCGAACCGTTGTCGAAGCAGCGAATGATCGTTTGCTGGCTGACCTTACAAATTTTGGCGGCTTCGCCTGTGGTAAAAACTGTCTTTGTAGTAGACATAGATATCAACCATCCTTCCTCTACGATGGCCTAGCTAGTCTTCCGTACCAACGAGGCGTCAAGCACCTGGTAAGTTTGGTCGTGCGTTGCCATGGGGTGTGGCTAGCCTAGCTGTGTTTCCCTGACGAACAACGGGGGAGCGGCTTACGATGCCAAATCCCTCCGATTCTGTATCCTTCAGCAATCCCCACGCCCACCAAGCTTGCTCAGCTTGACTGGACAGGCGGATTATAACGGATAGGCAGACTGGGTCAATATTGATTCAGGATGCATAAACTGCTGCAAATAAACGATTTGCGTAGATTACTTGCGAACTGGGCAAAAAACTTTTCAGGGCCCGACTTCCGCTGCCAGACGGGCAACACGGTTGAACTACGACGTCTTGCCCCCAATGTCGAGTTTCAGCAAGTAATTGCAAACTTGTCTCGAGCCTGCCAATCGCCTGCAGTTCCAATGCAACCTGCCCTCAAGAACCCGCCCTCAAATGTTTTGACAGAAGTGGAAGAACAAGTAGTTGCAACGGAGGCTATTTTCGTGGAGCGACGAGCAGCGGTAGAACAATTAGGTTCCCAAAAAGTCCGCCGAGCATCGTCAGGCTGGTGAGCGTACCGAACACAACGGTGGGGACGAACTCGCTGACGGCCAGGGCGAGGAACCCAGCAATCAATGCTATGGTAGCCAGAACAACTGCGAAGCCGACATTTTCTTGAGCCGATCGAAGCGCTTTGAGCGGTCGATCACCGGCTTGCAATCGTCGTTGATAGTGCAACAAATAGTGAATCGAACTATCGATCGATAGCCCCATCGAAACGGCGGCGATCATCGCCGCCCCCATGTTAACTCGCATCCCCAACCACCCCATCGCTCCTAGTACCACGATGATCGGCAGCGCATTGGGAACCAACGCGGCCAGCGAAAACAGCAAAGAGCGCGTCGCCAGCAGCATGATCACAAAAATCCCAAGCGACGCGAGCGCGAAACACTTCCATTGATCTTCCAATACATTTGAAACCAATCGACTGAGCATCACGTGATATCCAGTGACTTCGCCGCTTAAAGCAACCGGAGTCGGCTGCGCCGCGGACGGCTCCAAAGCTGGGACGGCAGGTGGCGAAAGCGACGTTAGTTTTTCCTCGAACAGCGATTTCCACTCAGGTCGTTCGGTAAAGTTTGCGACCCGCGCGTTAACTTGGGCAATCAACTGCGACTTTACCGACGCCGCCGTTTGCTCTCGGCTGCGGAGCATCACTCGCAACCAACGCTGACCACCTGCATCGGGTTTAAACGTCAACAGTGCTTCGCTAAACTCAGGCATCGCTCGTCGCATCCCCTCCAATCTTGCAGTCACCGGGAACGCAGCAATCAGCGGCTCCACCTCTGCTGCCTTGACCGCATCAGCCATGCTCAGCACTTTGGTCAACCGGAACTGCTCACCAGCTTCACCTTCGACGGTGAGCCCTCGCAGTTGCTGCTCCAACTCGAGGACTTCATCCAAATACCCCTGTGTGAGTATTTTGGGGGCGGGCAGCATGATGTCCCAAACACCGGCGCCACCGAGTTCACCTTCCACCACTCGATAGCCCTGCACCAACGGATTCGATGAGTAGAAGTTCTTGGTAAAGTCAGTCTCGACCTGCATCCGCGCTCCGCCCACGAGAGCTGCCACAGTGACCAACAGCAGCGCGATCACCCCCGCGCGGCGATTGGCGAGTACGAAGTCCAACAGTTTTCGCAGCAGCATTCTGACCGCTAAATCCGACTTCGGAATATGCGGATCAGAATCCCATTTGCCGATCAACGCCAAGCCTGGAACGAGCAACAGGATCGATAGGAGAACGACCATCGATCCGATGGCCATCATCAAACCGAAGTCGCGTACCGGACCAACGTTCGCTGCCATCAATGAAATGAATCCCACTGCATCCGTTAAACACGCGAGTGCAATTGGGACAATGAGCGCGGCCAGTGATTCTCGCAGCGCGTCATTGCGGCTCGCCCCGCGACGACGAGTGTCTTGATATCGCAATAGCAAGTGCATCGTGGTGGCCACGCCGATAACGGTTACGATCGCAGTCAACATCGAGCTGACCATCGTCAGTTCCAAATCCAGCATCACGAGGATCGCTTGGGTAACGATCACTGACCAGTGCACAATTGCCAGTGGAATCAACGTCCAGCGGATTGACCGAAAACAAACGAACAGCACTATCGTCAAAAGAATTGTCGAAGTTATCCCCAGCCGCAATCCGTCGCGCTGTACCAGCTGAAAACCCTCGACCACCATAACTGGTTCGCCGGCGATGAATCCCATTTCCCCAGGCTGCTCGACGGAGCGAATAATCGTTTTCAAGTTATCAATTGTGGCGTGATGAAATTCCGAGGAGTTTTCGGTGGAGGGTGCGAGCAGACATGCGACCGCGACAAATTCGCTATCGCGCTGATGAGTGTAGCCTGCAAAAACTTCGAGTAGAGCTTGAGCAAGCGCATCCTTTTCATCCAGCAGCGGGACCGTCACCTGATCGTCGGCCGCTCCGAATCGAAGAAGTTTTAAGGGCGCACGCATCTGTTCCAAGATTCGATGCAGCTCAGCTAAACTAAGCACGGCTGCCACACCGTCAACATTCGCTAGCTGCTCGGTGACCACCGCCAATCGTTCCAGCCCAACGCCCGACCCCTTCCACAGCTCAGGGTCGCGATACACGGCAATGACAACTTCGTTGCCGCCAAATCGATCCTCCAGCCGATGGTAGGATTCGACAAGTGGATCGCCGACCGGAAACATACGATCAAGCTGCCAATCCAATCGCAGCGACTGCGACAGCGGCAAACTAATGGCCCCTAATACAACACCGATCAACAGCAGCGCCATTCGCCAACGTTCGAGGTGACTGGCAATCCAATTGCCGAACACGTTTTCCATCTCTGTTCCTTGAGCGAACCATTTCGCCACTTCGAAGCCCATTTCCCAACTATTGCGTCCACCACGAGTCGATCGATTGTAGCTCCACCTCCCAGTGCTGCGACCCCAGGGCATTTGAACCAGAACATCCGAGGAAGCAAAGGGCTTGAAACTGGGCAGCTTGCGATGCACCGCGAAAGGTAATCGTGTTTTGCAACGATGGGGTAGCGCATTGTCGCTAGTCCTAAAACGCGGTGTGCAGCCAGCATTCTAGATTCTGCATTCGAGATTCAGTATTGCGAATGAAAGACGGACACGCATTCGCGAAACAGCAGGTCATGTATAATCGAGCGACTTGCGAATCATCTCTGGAGACGCGCTACTGGGTGACCCTGTTAGAGATCAAGCTCAAATGGCAACTAGCACTGCGCAAAAGCAAGACGGTAAGCGACCGACGATCGTCATTCCATGGCAACGCAAGTTGCTGTATGCGTCGATTGTGCTGCTGGGGTTCCTTGGATTGTTTGAGCTATCATTACGCACGCTCAGTTTGGGGCGGCCGCCGATCGTTGGTCAGTTGCGATTTGGATACGACACAGGTATTCCAATCTACGATTCGGATGGCATCGAAAATGAAGGCGAAGTATTTCGTGATCATCCTCTTTTCGAGCAGGATAACGTCCTCTTCTGGAAGGCCATCCCAAATACCCCTTTCACCGGACCTCGTGGCTTTCGCTTGCCCGAGCCTAGCGATCAGCGACCTTCGCCCGAATCGATAACGCTTGCCGTTCTGGGCGACTCTTGTAGTTTCCTTGGAAAGCGTCCTTTTCCGGCGCGTTTGCCCGAGCTGTTGAAGTCGGACGAACCTGAATTAGTCCGAGTCTACAACGCCAGTTGTCCGGGCTACACGACGCAACAAGGAGTGGCACAGCTAGACATGATTGAACGGTTGGAACCTGACGTTGTCGTTGTCTATTTCGGCTGGAACGATCACTGGAACTCGCTGAACGGTAGTTCCGATCGCGAGTTGTTCGAGCGAACGGCTCTCGCGCGACAAACGCAGTCGGTGCTCGGCGCTTATAACACTTATTGGATAGCTCGTTCGCTCTTTGCAGCGCGGCCCACTCCAGGGCCACAGACGGCATCCACGGTGCGCGTGCCTTTAATCGACTATCAGCAGAATATTCGAATCATGGCGGAGCGGTTCCAGCGGTGGGACTGCAAAGCGGTGTTTGTAACCGCCCCCTCAGCTTTCGTTGAGGGACGATTGCCCGACTGGGCGAGCCCGTTCTTTGCTCAGTATTACAACATGACACCACAGCAAGTCACAGACATCCCCAAGACCCATGAACGTTACAATCAAACGCTTCGCGATGTGGCGGTTCACTTTGAGAATTGTACTGTCTGTGATCTCGATGCAGTTTTCAAGAATCAGCCAGCCCTGTTTCGATCGGACTGTATTCACCTGTCCGAACTGGGGCATCAACAAGCAGCTCAATCGGTCGCTGACACGATTCGTCAGCAATGCTCTTCCAAGTTTGGATCTGGGTTGCGTTGAAAGGGAGACCGATTTCCAGCAGTGCTTCGCGCCTGTGACTATGAACCGGCTAAGATATTTTCCAGCTTGGATAAATCGAGCGGCTTGACGATATGAAAATTGAAGCCCGCCTCCAATGCACGGCGACGGTCGTCCCCATGTCCCCAACCGGTCAACGCTACCAATATCATATCGTGTCCCCAGGGTTGCTGACGGATTCGCTTAGCCACATCGTAGCCGTTCAGTTTTGGTAAGCCGATGTCGAGCAAGACCAACTTAGGCAAGAAGGCCTCCGCTCGCTCAAGGGCCTCGATGCCATCGCTAGCGGTTCGAACCTCGTTCCCTTTAAGTCGCAGCAACAAAGACAAGGTGTCTGCCGAGTCCATGTTATCGTCCACCACCAAAATCCGAGTTCCTCTCAATGTGGCGGCGTTGGGTTCATAGTGTGGGGACGACTCTTCCAAGGGTGGCGAAAGCAGCGGCAGACGCACTATAAATTCGCTCCCTTGGTTCAGACCATCGCTGCGTACTTCAATGGTACCGTCATGCAAATCGACCAGCCGTCGGACCAATGTGAGGCCGATACCCAAGCCCCCTTGCGACCGTTCCAGCGAACGATCCACTTGCGTGAACATCTCAAAAATGTGCGGCAACATCTCGGCAGAAATTCCGATGCCGTTGTCGCGCACGCTGATCACTGCATCGCTTCCTTCGCGCCGTGCCGTCAGCCAAATGTGTCCGCCTTGTGGAGTGTATTTGGCGGAGTTATTGAGCAAATTTAGAAAAGCTTGAGTCAGCCGAACTGGATCGGCATCCAGCTCAATCAACCCCGGCAGGAACTCAACCGTCAACTGATGACCCCTGTCAACGATCAATGAACGACTGCTTTCGACCGCACTGTTAAGAACAGAGACGAGCGTCACGCGCTCTTTACGAATGTCCAGCGTGTTGCGACTGACGCGGGACATGTCCAGCAAGTCGTCTATCAACCGTACCATCACGGTTACTTGGCGAGCGATCACATCTCTGCCAGCCTTCACATCTTTGTCTGTCGCTCCATCCATGCCGAGAAACTGCACTGCGTTGCGAATCGGAGCCAAGGGATTTCGCAACTCATGCGCCAACGTTGCGAGGAACTCGTCCTTGTTCCGATTGGCTTCGGCCAGCTCATCAGCTCGGGCGCGCAGTGCAGACACGTCTTCCACCGCTAACAAGATCAATTCCGGATACTTGGAATCGGGCGGAAATGGTCGCGCGTTCAACAGCATGGTCTTCAAACCAAGCGTCGGGAAAGTATGCCGCACTTCGAAGTCATGCACCGATTGATTGCGGGACAGAACTTCATCGAGCAGCTTTCGCAAACCGGGAATATCCCATTGACCATTGCCCAAGTCGTAAACCAATCGGTTCTCCGTTTCCTCCTTGGAAACCTGAAACGAATCGTAAAAAGATCGGTTCGCAGTTTTGACTCGCAACTCACTGTCGAGCACGAGGAAAGGCTCTCGCAGAGTCTCGATAATGTCATCCGAATAAGTCTGCGAAATCGCCAACGCTCGCTCGGAATTCCGGCGCTCGGAGATGTCCTGAAATACGAGCACCAAACCCGCCACTTCGTTCCTGTCGTTGCGGATAAGTGCCGCACTATCGCTGATTGGGCATTCCGTTCCATCTTTCGCGATCAGCAGACTGTGGGCTGCCAATTTAAAGGTATGGCCGTCAGCCAACGCTTCGACCGTCGGAATCGCAACCGTTTCGCGTGTGTCTTCATTGACGATGCCGATGACGGTGCTGAGCGGCTGACCTACAGCCTCCTGTGTCCATCGTGTCAGTGATTCAGCGACTGGATTAAGGAATGTAATGCGGCCTTCCAAGTCGGTCGTAATGACAGCATCGCCGATCGAAGACAGGGTGACGAGCAGCCAATCTCGTTGCTCATGCAAGGCTTTCACAGTTGCTGGTGAACGATCAGGTATGCCGTCGCTCATTTCATCGTGTATTTCAGAAAGCGCTTAGCTGCAATAAGGAAACGCAAGGCAGAGCACGGAAAGTATAGTCAAAAAGCGATTCAGCCGATACCGTCCTTTTGGACTATCGGCGGCCTGCAGTTCACAAGCATAGTCCATTCATCGCGTTCATCGCGCTTAATGCACTCATAACAAGCGCTGATCCAACGGCACATTCTGATCAGCTAACACTGGTCAACTGACACTCTCAACGGCGTCTAAACGTCGAGCTTATTTTCCGTTCGGCATGCTGGCTGAACTGATACGGGCGATCTGCAATTCCGCGTTGATTCCTTTCACTTTGACGGATCCATGTGAGGTTGATTCGAAAGTACCCTGCACCTCGGGCAGCACTGTGTCTGAGACAACGACTTCACCGGATCGAGCGAGATCGCAGAGCCGCGAAGCAATGTTAACGGTGCTGCCGATGGCGGTGTACTCCATTCGCTGAGGTGTGCCTATGTTGCCGACGACAGCGATTCCACGATGTACGCCAATGCCTACACCCAAACCAGACGCATGGCCCGCCAGTCGCTGTTGGATGCTGACAGCAGTGCGTACAGCTCTGAGACTGTGATCCGGTTGATCAAGCGGCGCATTGAAAAGGACCAGAATGGCATCGCCTATAAACTTGTCTAACGTACCCTCGTTTTCAAAAGTGCATTTGACCATGACTTCCAGCAGTGAATTCAACTGCTGAACCACTTCTTCAGGGGCGAGATCCTGTGAGAAATCGGTGAAACCGCGGATGTCAGCAAACAGCACTGTTACCTCGCGTTTAACGCCGCCCAAGGTCAGATTGTCCAGTTCCGATCGTTGAATCAGTTGATTCACGATCGCGCGCGGTACATAACGCCCAAACAGATCAACCACTCGCTGACGAGCTCGCAAGTTCGCCCACGCATTGGCCGCACCCGCTGGTATGCCAGACAGAATCGCAATGCTCGGCGTAACAATGAAATCGAAGTACCAGTCAGCTCGATACGCCACGGCTGCCAAAACGTAGTAGCAGAAAATGACCAGCAAGGTAACAACGACCGCTCGCAGTGGTTTTGCAAGTCCAGCAACCAGCGTCACACCAAGAATCAATACGGCAGCAAAGGTCAGTGCGAGCGTGCGTGGCACTTCTTGCATCGTTCGACCATCCAAAATCGTCTGCGTTGCGCATGCGACTACTTCAGCCGCTGCCGCTTTGGAGAGCAAACTTGGAACGCTGTAAGTGTCGGAAGTAGGATCAATCTCCGCCGCATACCCAACCAAAACGATCTTGCCTTTGAAATCAATCGTTTGAGTCCCTTTGAAAACGTCGAAGTACGAAACCCGTTGGTAACCTGAAGTCGGAGAATCGTAGCTTACCCAAATCGCAGCGGGTGGAACGAGCGGCGATGCGGGAAGGAACGGATGCCAAGCAAGCTGATGGTCACCCAGGTTATAGTGTGAGTAGGGAACGTCGGTTTTCGGAACAAGCTCTGGAGCAAGCTTATGCCACTTGCTCATCACTCCGCTGCGTCGCAATTCGTCGCCAACTGCGACGGATGTCGACCGCGGTAGGTCCCAAAACTTACGACAAATGATCAGAGGAATCGATTCGTGAACGCCTCGAGAATCAAAATACGCGAGTGGATAGAGTCGCGAAGCACTGCTCGGAATTGCGTGCGGGTGCGAGTTAACCACGTTCTGGCCTAATAAGCAATCAAAGCGTTCGCCTAGTTTGGTCTGCGAATCGGACGAAAGCCAAATGTCGCGAATAACTTGCCCCTGATCGCTGATGGCCAACATACCTTCGAGTAACGGCACGATTTCTGCAAAAGCAGTCGCATCGGCCGCTGCGATCATGCGAGTATCGAATACAACCTTCGCGCCGGCAGCGTTGAGTCTCCGGTAAAGCTCTAGGTCATTCGGGAACGAGTGAACGTAGCCGAGCTGGTCTGCCGACTTTTTATCGAATAGCACCAATACGATCTCTGGGTGCGCCAGTCTTGATCCCAACCGAAGTCCATTGGCGCGTACCATGAACAAATCGGAAGTTTCGACTTGAACCGCAGACACAAGCTGCCCGCCCCAAATGAGCAACGACGCAGCGATAGAAAAGCCGACTAAGCCTATCGCCAGCGTAAGGTACAGTTGTTTCATTTGCCAAGTTCACGCTCAGGGGAATGGTCTTACCTGCTCACGCAGTGATTTTGCCCAGCTAGTTTTGAAGCCAGAACCTCATGCATGTGGCGTTTTATGCTTCCTGTTTTCGCAGAAGGTCAGCGGCACTCGCTGCAAAAAAAATACGCCGAGCACTCCAGCGCGCCTGGAGTCTAGCATGCAAGCCTCAATGACGACAGCAGAATTCGATTTGAGGGGGAATTTCGACAATGCACGGATCGTTCAAAGCGATTCGAAGTCATCGTTTTGATACTTGCCTCGCTATTTGGATGTGTACTTCTGATACGCGGGTTTTGCTGACCCACTGAACCGAAAGGGTATCAGTTAACTTTTTCGACGTCTTTAACGGTCCCACCAGCAGCGATCAGGCGAGCCATATCGGCTTGCAGGGCTTGCCATTGATTGGCGTCACTCCAGGTGTAATAGCCAAACAATTTGCCGTCAGCATCCATCAACGCAAATTTCTCGGGGTGCGCATAACGCATGATCCCCAATCCGAAATACTCCGCACCAACACGGCTAACGTAAGGCAAGTCGCCAGTGAAAAACAACCACTGCTCTTTGTCGGCTTGAAATCGATCCGCGTAGGCTGCCAGGACTTCAGGTCGGTCAACTTCCGGATCGCAGGAGATACTGACCAAACGAATCGGTTGCCCTTTGAACTTCGTTTGCAACTGCTTGACTTTCGCGTTTTGCTGCGGGCAAACGGTCGGACAACTGGTAAAAAAGAAACCGGCCACGTAGGGCTGGCCTTTCAGCTCGGCACTTCCCATGCGTTTGCCCGAGCGTTCCGTTAAGGTGAACTTCGTAAGCCACTCTTCGTCGGCTCCCTCTCGCTCTGGATCTGCAACGAAGGCTGTCGTTCCAGGCTTCGGCTTCGCTCCATCGTTAGCTGCCGGCGGCAGCGTGCGCTCAGCAGGGCGCAGGTCGCTAATTTCAACTTTTTGACCGTCTTCGGTTTCCAAGTACATCACACCTGCGTTTCCTTCGGCAGTCGTGCTGCGACCCGCATACGCCGCGAAAAATACAATACCGCTCATCAGCAGCAGAGCGACGAGCACACTGAAAATCTTGATCATTTTTGAACCTTGATCCCACTGAAATGCGAATTAACGGCGCTTTTAAACGAGGTCGCTTTTCACAGGTCGCAGGACGATCCACCAAGCGGCGGAGAAAGTCAGGACCAAAAATAATAGCGACACGCTCCAGCATTCGACCAAACTGGGAACCCAAATCATTTCCGAAGCTGGATTTGCTGATAACTGGCTGGCATCCAACCTGACCTCACCGTTCAACATTCTACGCAAGCCGGCCACGGTGTAACTGAGCGGATTGCAGCGCATTAGCCAATGCATGACTGACTGTCCGAGCGGCCCATCGCTGGCTGCGCGCGGGATCGGAAAAAACGCACCGCTGAGCAACCACATCGGCATTAACACCAGACTCATGATTGCGTGAAATCCTTGCGTTGAATCCATCGGCCACGCGAACGAAACACCCAAAGCAGTCAACGTGAGAGCCGAAATCGCCATAAGCAGCAACACGCCGCCAATCGCGGGGCTAATCTGGACACTTCCTATCGCGATTGCCAAAAGCAAAAACAAGCAGGCTTGTACCCAAGCGATGGCGCCGCCGCCGAAAATCGT
>JANPLP010000580.1:0-3316 GCA_031426595.1 Planctomycetia bacterium
CACGTTCGCTTCCCAGGTGTGGTCATCGATGTGACCGATTGGAAACGCGCTGAAGAGGAACTCGCTCGAGTCACCGATGAGTCCAGTCGACGGATGCGACTTTATGAAACGTTCCTTTCCAACACTCCTGACTTGGCGTACGTCTTTGATCTCAACCACAAATTTATATACGCCAACGAAGTACTTTTGCGGCTGTGGGGTCGCACCTGGAACGAAGCCATTGGCAAATCGTGTCTCGAACTTGGCTATGAAGCCTGGCATGCCGAGATGCATGATCGCGAGATTGAAGAGGTCATAACAACTCGCAAGCCGATTCGTGGTGAAGTCCCCTTCAGCGGGACTCTTGGTCGTCGCATCTATGAGTACATCTTCGTACCGGTCTTTGATATGAACGGTGAAGTCGAAGCGGTGGCGGGTACAACTCGGGATGTGACCGAGCGCAAAGAGTCAGAGGAAGCGCTACGCGATGCCGATCGCAAGAAAGATGATTTCATCGCTCTGCTCGCACATGAGCTGCGCAATCCGCTCGCACCCATTCGCACTGGACTTCAAGTCTTGCGGATAGCTGATGGTGATCGAAAGATTATTGCTGATGCGCAAGCCATAATGGAACGGCAGCTCGCACATATGATTAGGTTGATTGATGACCTGTTGGATGTTTCACGGATTACGCGTAACAAAATGGAGCTTCGACTGGAGCGTATCTCGCTGAAAGACATCGTCGGCCATGCTGTCGAAGCAGCGATGCCAGCGATTGAGGAGAGCGGCCATACGCTGCAGGTGAATCTGCCAGAAACGCCTGTTACCCTCGAAGCCGATTTGACTCGCATGGCGCAAGTATTTTCGAACCTGCTCACTAATGCTTCTAAGTACATGTTACATGGAGGACAAATCTGGTTGACCGCAGAAATTGTGGACGACCAGCTATGTATTTCAATTCGTGACGCGGGCATTGGCATTCCGGCAGAGGCATTGCCCATGATCTTTGATATGTTCAGTCAAGTGGATCGGAGCGCGGAAAGAAGCAGCGGAGGCTTAGGGATCGGACTCGCATTGGTTAAGGGCTTAGTTGAAATGCATGGTGGTACCGTTGTCGCCGAGAGCGTAGAGAATCGCGGCAGTACATTTACGGTTCGTCTACCGCTTCCTGAACTTGAACAGAGCAATATCCCCAACAACCGTCCCGTAGAATTATCGGACGCGATTCGTCGACGCGTCTTAGTGGTGGATGACAATCGGGACGGCGCAAAACTGATGGCTTTGATGCTAAAAATAAGTGGCAGCGAAGTCGAAGTCGCTCATGATGGCCTTGAAGCTGTCGAAAAAGCCCAGTCGTTTCGACCGGAAATCATTTTAATGGATATCGGGCTCCCTGGACTCAATGGCTTGGAAGCGACTCGGCGAATAAGAGAACAGAATGCGCAAGCAAGGATAACCATTATCGCGGTAACGGGCTGGGGGCAAGAAAGCGATCGATTGCAGTCACACGAAGCCGGTTGCGACGGCCATCTCGTCAAACCCGTAAACATCGCTGACCTCGAGCGACTCGTAAAAGAATTCCGCTCGCAAACTTAGTCGCTTGCTGCACCACCTCGTTGCACTGCATGGTTTGGCAACGCTCTTCAGGCCGCCAGTTTGGGCCGCCAGTTTGGGCCGCCAGTTTGCGCCGCCAGTACCGAGGGCCCTATTGCGGGCGTTCATGGAGACTCGACGGCGGTCATAACACCTGCTACTACATTGCAGCTTGTGCTACTCGCATCGCGTTCGTTCGCTACAATCTAGCCCCAGTGATCGAGCCTCACGGATTGAGCCTCAAGTCACACGTCATCAGTTCGCCATCGTTATTCAGCCCCGGATGGCATGTTTTACCACCTGACCATCGGACCTTCGTCATGCAACGACAGTACATCGCTGGGCTTCAAGCGCGCGATCAAGTAGACGAGATTTATCGCGTCGTCGACAAACAGGTTCGAGCAAATCGCCAGGGCGCAGACTACCTGCTGCTCCAATTGATGGATCGGACCGGCCAAATCAGCGGACTCCGATGGAACGCAGGGCAAGCTGTGTACGAAACATTTGCGAAAGGGGACTATTTGCGAGTCGTGGGGACAACGCAATTGCACAACGGCATGTTGCAATTGATCGTTCAGGATTTTCAAGTCGTCCCAACTGCAAAAGTGAACCTCGAGGATTTTGCAACCAGCAACCCAGGCCAGATCGATACCTGGTTTCAGGAATTGCGCGAGCGACTGACGACTCTCTCAAACCCAGATCTCGCGCGACTCATGGCGGACTATTTCGCTGACGAATCGCTGACCAGCAAATTGCGACGCGCACCGGCTGGCGTGAAGACTCATCACGCTTACGAAGGGGGATTGCTCCGTCACGTACTCGACTTGGTGCGTATCGCCGATGTGGTAGCCCCGCATTACCCACAGCTCGATCGGGACCTGTTGCTCGCAGGTGTTTTCTTACATGACCTCGGTAAGCTCGAAGAATTGAGTTTCGACGGTGAACTAACCTACAGCGATGCCGGACAACTCCTGGGGCACTTAGTACAAGGTGTCGTGGAGCTGCAAACACGCGCGCATCGCATTGCCTCGACAACAGCCCAGCCGATTCCATCGCAGCTAATTTTGCGATTGCAACATATGATCGCCAGCCACCACGGCCAACTTGACCACGGTAGCCCCAAGGTTCCGATGACCATCGAAGCCATTGTGCTGCATTTTCTAGACGATATGGACGCGAAAGTGAACGCTGCCACCGAGCTGATCGAGTCCGACCGGAACTCCGACAGCGTATGGACCGCTTTCCACCCCACCCTCGGCCGCAAACTCTTCAAACCTTCCTTGAAGAGCCCGCTCTAGGGGCTCGTCTTAGACGCGTCGCGACCAAACACCATCAAAAAAAAACCGCATAGTCCAAAAGGAAAATGCGGTGATCTGGGGATCTTTTTTCGGCTAAAGCGGAGGGCAAGGGAGTCGAACCCTCAACTGCTTGCGCAGCGACTGATTTCGAATCAGCTTCCTAACCATTCGGTTACCCTCCGGACCTTCGATTATTGTCTACCGAAACCGCTCTCTCGGCAATACCGGAGCGATCAAGTCAACTCGCAATTCGCTCTGGTCGCACGCTATCGTTGGTGCTTCGACGCAGACTCAAGTCGCCAGCGACATTCGAACAACTACAACAGAGCTGCTAGCGCGACCTCGAATACTCGGATACCGAATGACGATCGAGCTTCGCCGCACAGACAGACGCAGCAAACTGACTGGCATCCGCGACCAAAAGAAAAACTACCCCGCATGGATTC
>JANPLP010000581.1:0-2310 GCA_031426595.1 Planctomycetia bacterium
ATGGATGGCAACGGTCGCTGGGCGCAGCAGCAAGGTTTGCCTCGGATCGAAGGTCATCTGCGCGGCGTCGAGTCGGTTCGCCGGATCATGGAAGCCTGCCGCGATCTTGGTGTCGAGGTTTTGACTCTCTATTGCTTGAGCAGTGAGAATTGGAAACGGCCCGCTGCCGAACTTGAATTCTTGATGGCGCTCCTGCGTGAGTATCTCATTGCTGAGCGCGATACTCTGGTGAAGAACAATCTACGGCTGCGCATCATTGGTCGGCGCGAACGGATGCCCGCTGAGGTGCAAACTGAAATGGACCGCACACTTGAAGCGTGCTCAGCGAACACTGGCATGACATTGTGTCTAGCGATCAATTACGGAGCGAGGCAGGAGCTAGTCGACTGTGTTCGCGCATTGGCAGAACAAATCACTGCGGGAACTTTGCAGCCGCATGATATCTGTGAACAATCGATCGAAAACGAACTCTATACCGCTGGATTTCCGGATCCAGATTTATTGATTCGGACCAGCGGCGAGATGCGCATCAGTAATTTCCTGCTGTGGCAGATCAGTTACTCGGAGCTCTGGGTGACCGAAACGGCGTGGCCCGAGTTTGATCGTCAGCACTTGGAGGCAGCAATCACCGAGTTCTCCAATCGACAGCGTCGCTTCGGAGGCTTGAACGCTTAGCGATCATTGGGGCAGTCCATCTGTCAATCTGTAGCAAATTGCGGTCAGCCCTCTCGCACCCGCTAGATCAGTTCCTGTTGGCACAAATAAATCACCGCTTGGAGAGGCAAACGTGGCATTTTGTGAGATTCGCGATTATCCCACTGCAATCGACTTATTTTACAAATTTCTGTATACCCTCTGTATGGCTAAAAAAAACGAAGCTGCGAGCGTTTCGCGTCGGTGACGTTCAGCGAAGAAACCGCCCCGTCTAAGCGTATGCATATAGCTAGTTGGTGCAAAATTTGCTGAACGGGATCTTCGTCGAGGGAAGTGTTCCAGCTCGGTATTCGTGGACCCCGGTTAAACCGCTACAACTCAGCCGCTTGCGTTGACTAACTTTAGATTTGCTGCAGGAGAAGAATGACCAAGGAAGCCGCCGCTGGGAGCCCGCAACCAATCAACAGCTACCCCAATTATGCCCCCAGGTTTTGGCACGGCATGAAGGTGGGGCAGTGGTGGGGGCTGCTCGCTAAAAACGGGTTCCGTATCTCGCCCAGCAGATTGCACATTGCCCTCGGCGTTAGCATTTTCACTCCGTTCAACGACATTTTAGGGGCACTTCAAGCGATTTTTTTTGGTCGCAAGATTCGGGACGCAAAGCCTGCTGAGGATCCGGTGTTTATTCTCGGGCACTGGCGAAGTGGGACCACGCTGCTGCACGAGTTGTTGGTGGTTGATGAGCGATTTGCGTCACCGAGCACCTACCAATGTTTCGCGGCCTCTCATTTTTTGGTCAGCGAATGGGCGATGACACGGTTTGGCAATTTCTTGATTCCGAAGAAACGTCCTATGGATGAGATGGAGGCCGGTTGGAATCTGCCGCAGGAGGACGAGTTCGCGCTCATGAATCTTGGTGCACCGACTCCTTACCTCCGGATCGCATTTCCAAATTCCCCACCGCCTGCGCTTGAGTTCCTCGATATGAAGAACATTGAGCCGACGAAATTGCAACTGTGGCGCGACAAGCTGACTTGGTACGTGCGCGCGTTGACCGTTCGGCATCCTGGTAAGCGGTTGATCATGAAGAGTCCTCCGCATACAGGCCGCGTGGAAGAGCTATTGAAACTTTATCCGCGAGCCAAATTTATTCACTTAGCGCGCGATCCACGCAAGCTCTTTTACTCGACTGTTCGCTTGTGGCATTCGCTCGACGAAGTCCAAGCGTTGCAAACCGCGCAACCCCAGGCGGAACTGGAAGATTATGTTTGGACCTGCCTGACACGCATGTACGACGCCTTCGAAGCGCAGCGGCACCTCATCCCCGCGGGCCAATTAATCGAGCTGCGTTACGAGGACTTGGTGGCTGAGCCGTTCGAGACCATTCACAGCATCTATGAGCGATTGGAGCTTGGCGAATTTGAATCAGCCGCAGCCAACTTGAACGCGCGACTCGCCAATCATAAAAGCTATCGACCCAACAGCCATCAGATCGACGCCGAGACCGAGAAGTTGATTCTGGAACGCTGGCGCGGCTATGCGGAACGCTATGGGTATGTTTAGCCTACTGGTGCTTTGGTCCAGATTTGATTTTAGGGTGGATCGTGTTTGGGTAGCACGCTATTTGGGTGGCACGCCCTGAGGCTTTGCGAAGGG
>JANPLP010000582.1:0-4747 GCA_031426595.1 Planctomycetia bacterium
GTTCTGGTTAAAGGCGTTTGAAAGTTAGGATATAAGTGCCTGTACACTTTACCGGTAAAAGGTGAATTATCTGTATCAAAAAACTCGAGGGTCTTGGCCGACAATACGGATCTGATCAACAACGAAATCCTCAATTTCACCGGCAGGCAACGATGGTGATGGGCAACTTGCCCAGCCCTGCTTTTGAGCCTTGTGGCAAACGTAGTAGCGATAGAGCTTGGAGCCCTTCTTCGAATACGAGTGGCTCATGCCACTATCGCAGGCCGCACAGCGCAGCAGTCCCTGGAGCAAGGCATTGTGCCTGCATCGATTCAGGTCTTTCTTCATCCGGCTGTTCTGCTTCAGTATCTCTTGGGCTCGATCAAACACATCCTGCTTAACGATTGCCTCTTGAATTCCAGGAAGGAGTTGCTCCTCGTATTCGATCTTACCGACGTACGTCGCGTTGGTAAGAACTGCGGTGACTTTGTTTTTGTTGAATTCGCCTCCACCGATTGTGTTACCCTTCTTGGTGGTCCACTCTTTCGTTCGCCAGCCGCGTTCGTTCAGAAGCCTCGCGACCTGCAACGTGGATTTCATTTCCAAGTACAGATCGAAAATCTGCTGAACGCGGAGGGATTCCAGCGGATCAATGACAAGCTTTGTATTGACGACGTTGTAGCCAAGGATCGGCTTGCCTCCGATCCAGCGTCCCTTTCGCCGCGCCGCTCGCATCTTGTCACGTGTCCGCTCGCTGATCATGTCTCGCTCGAATTGAGCAAACGAAAGGAGCACGTTGAGCGTCAATCGGCCCATCGATGATGCCGTATTGAATGACTGCGTCACGCTCACAAACGTGACGTGATGTCGATCAAAGATCTCAATGATTCGAGCGAAATCGAGCAAGCTTCGGCTTAAACGGTCGACCTTGTAAACCACAACGCAGTCAATCTTGCCGGCCGCAATGTCGGCTAGCAAGCGGCGAAGGCCGGGACGTTCCATGTTCGCGCCGGTGAAACCACCGTCATCGTACTGTGCGTCGAGGCACTCCCAGCCCTCATGCTTCTGGCTCTTAATGTACAACTCGCCCGCCTCGCGCTGCGCATCGAGCGAGTTGAACTCTTGCTCTAATCCCTCCTCGGTAGATTTGCGTGTGTAGATGGCGCAGCGGTAGATTTTCTTGTCGGTGGGTTTTCCAATCTGCTTACTGGCCATTAGGCTTTACCTCCATCGACTCGAAAGAAGTTGAACCCGTTCCAATGTTTGCCAGTCACCGCTTTGGCTACGGCAGTCAGCGACTTGTACTTCTGCCCTTCCCACTCAAAGCCATCGCCACGAACAAGAACCACAATGTTCTGGCCTTTGTACAGTCGCTGCAGCGACTGCCCCACTGTAAGACTTCGCGTTGGCTTCGAGTCAACTTCAACGACAACTGTTTTAGTCGCTGGTACAGCTTCACGTGGCTTTCGCTCGCGCGGTGGCATCATGCGAATGTCGGCATCGTTGGCAATCTCCATCGCACGTCGCCGCGCTCGCTCCGATAAGTCCCCCTCAATGTTCGCCTGCATCCGCCACGCGATGCGTTTGATAAGCCAAACCTTATGGCGACTGTTCGTACTCTCGCCGTGCACTTCTGCAAACTTCTGGCGAAGTTCGTTCACGGTCATGCGCTGCATTTGCGCAACCTCTTTGTCAATGTTCATTTCAGCTCCCTAGATGTCGTGAAACCAGTGGATTAACGGAGAGTTAACCCGCGTGTCACAGAGAGCCATGGCTGTGGCGAGAGTTCAAGCGGCTAAATTGCGAACTGTCGGGAGTTTCCGCAGAGTCTTCCGGCCACGAGACCTGTTGGGTGGTCTCTGACCGGCAGCTCTCCAATTGCCGACGTGCATAAAGACGCAAGATGCCACGAGCCAAAATGGTGGCGAGTTCCCCCAAGTTATTGCTCGGGCATGGTGCGTTCGTGCTGTTTGTAATTTTCATTTTGCAGTCGTGTAACAGAGTTTTCCTTCGTGGTATTCCATCGTGCCCGTCAACTCACCTTGGATGGTGGAATCGCAGCCAAATGACTGACGCGTACGCAACGCCCCTCTATCTGTTGAAATACCCCGCTGGCGTTCAAAGTGGCGAAGAAAAACTCGTCGGTTTCCCTGGAGTCGCGGATTTTTTTGAAAGGTGTTGCTCCAGACAAAATATGTGGTAGCATATTTACGTAAGTTAAAGGCTAACGTTTGTAAGTATTAATTGGGAAAGGCAAAATGGCACAACGCCAACCTGGACCTGGGCGTCCATCAAGCCATTTGATATCCGAGGCGCAGCAACGAACGCTTACGGCGCTGAGGGAAATCATTGCCAAAAAGGGGTTTGCGCCCACGATGGCGGAGCTCGGGGATTTTCTTTCCATTTCCGCCGCGAGTGCACATCAGTTGGTTGGACAGCTGGAGCGAAAGGGTTACATCACCCGTGATTCGGGCAAAGCACGAAGCATTACCGTGTCCCGCGAGCCGATGCAGATGCTCGATGCCCTGGTTTCAATACCAGTACTTGGATTGGTGAAAGCGGGACCCGCAATGCTGGCTGAAGAAAATCTAATGGGGCACGTTCTGGTCAGCCAAAAAGTAATTGGCCGTGGGAAGTGTTTCGCACTTCAGATTTCAGGCGACAGCATGATCAACGCAAACATCAATGACGGGGACGTTGTGATTGTTCGCCAGCAGCCAATAGCGGAGAACGGTGAAATCGTAGTCGCTCTGATTGAAGACGAAGCAACTGTGAAGCGACTCTTCGTATCTGAAGACCTAATCGAACTGAGAGCCGAGAACAAACGATATAAACCCATCGTGGTCGCCCCAGACTGCGAGTTACGGATTTTGGGGAAGGTAGTAGGCGTAACACAGTACTCGGGAGGTAAGTAGACGATGAGCAGGCAATTTTCGCTTCAAACAATCATTCGCAAGGTGCCGAATGAGCTATTGGGTGCGTTCTTCGAGCGTATGGGGCACGCGGAATTTGATCCGGGATGGGAGACTCTTAAAAAATCGGACATCGAACCGATCATGGAGTTCCTCAAGAGTTTACCAACCAAGGACCAAGACAAGATTGAAAGTGAATTTCGCAACGTTTTCGAGTTGGCATGCGATACTGGCTTAAATGCGATTGTTGAAAGCGCAATTTGCTGCGGTGAAGAAGACTTTGCGTCACTGATCCCAGACGAATTCAATCCCTACGGTCGCGCGATGTGGTCTTGGCTCAATCACCCTGATGCCTTCAGCAAGGCACAGGCAATCCATCAGGTAGACTCGCTCAACTGGTGGCGTAAGCGAAACGACCTGCCTTCGATGGAACCAGATTTTGGAGACGCCGCAAGATCGTCTCTTGAACATCGAATTTCGAAAATTCTTGAACCGCAAGGACGCGGGCGTGTTTGTACAGTCGAAACTTGGTCACGCGGAAACATTGACTATGTTTTCGCCTATCCCGATGACTTTGTCGAAAGCACGACGATCCATAACGAAGCTGGCAAGCTAACACCGGCTGCATTTCGCCAGACTCTGCTTGTCGTCTTTGCATTTGATCGCCATGAAGGTTCGCTCGAACTGTTTGCGAAATTGACCAAGCCAGTCAAGGAAAAATTGGAAGTCGCGTTTGCGAAAGAGTGCTTGGGCTGGGACTTGCCACCGAGTGAACCAGAGAAGGCCTACGAGCTCAATCACTTGAAGGACATGTTCTGCGATTTGGAGACAGATCCAGAGGACAACATGCGAGTCACTGTTACCAAGATGAGACTGTCTTCTAAAAACAGCGGTCGACGCGTTCACGTGGAAATTGATCGCGATGATCCAGCGGATAACATTGATCTGGCATTACGAGAAATCCTTAATCTCGAAGAGAATCCGTTACAGGACTGGAATGCGACGACAGTCACTTTTTGTTTTGAATTCTTGGCTCGCGAAGGGAGGAAGACAGGTAAGCAAACCGTTGACGTGAGCTTTCCTCGTTCTTGTAGTTTACGCGACTCGCGGCCGGATCGAGTCGAGCTGATTCAAAAGTACTTAAAGCGATGGAAAATTGATTGTGTCGCAGAGCCTAAGCAAGCTGCTCTCGCTGTGGTCGCTTAGCACCCCTGCGTTCGACGCGGCGACTCTACAAGTAGAAATCGGCGATATCCAGGAGCGGTTGCGGCAAGATGGAATTTGCCAATCGATTCCAGGATCGCGGGGTTGGACTTGTACCGATTGCGACCTTCGATGCCCCGTTGAATACGTTTCCGATAGTCAGGGCAGACTCCAGCCCTACGTCCATTGTCAGAGCTGTGGCGTCTATCCAGTGAGCGCTGCGTTGCTCTCTCGGTGGAAGATTGATACACCGAGACTTCTTGAAATCTTGTTCAGCAAAACCAAACTTGCAATTCAAGAAAGAGGCTCGAATCATTTGTGGCAGATTGGTCGAGCAACTTTTGCTGGTCGTAGTCGCGATATTTGGTTCGTCCGAAATTTTCGACCTTCGAATTGTAAGGCGACCTTAAAAGAGCTACGAACTTGGCCGAACGCAATATTATTCACATGTACTATCGCGGTGGCCAAAAAACTTCAAGACGCTGAGATCAACAATCTCATCATCTCGCTGGAATCGATCATTGACATCGATCACGGTAAGCTCCGCATCGACTTCAAGAGTGTTGATTCTAGAGTTAAGGATCGCGATCTTTCGACAAAACCAAAGCGCGCCGTCAAGCCAAAGAGAGCTGACAAACTGGTCGCCGTCGACA
>JANPLP010000583.1:0-5823 GCA_031426595.1 Planctomycetia bacterium
CCAAAGTTGTTCCGTTTAGGAATTTGACGTCATCCTTTTCAACTGCCAACTTGATGCCGTTTGATTCAAGAAGAGCAAAATCTGATTTCGATGGATTAGCCTCCACGTTGAGATTGTAGTGGAAGCCGAAACAGGGGACTAAGTTCTCGTCGAACCGCACCCCATAAACTCAAGCCCATGTTGGGCGTACTTGGACGCGAAGCCCTCGATCAGCCGTTTTGACTTGCGTTGAGTCAACTCCTCGGGCTCGGTCAATGGGGTCGTTCTTTTGCTGACACGAGACAGACAAAGACATGAAACATTTAGCCTTGCTCATCGCCGTTCTGTTTTCTATCGCGGGTTGCGACGGCGCAAATCGCGTCGAATCGACTTCGTTACCTGCGCCCGCAACCTTTGCTCAATCTGTCGATTCATCCTCGACTGACACAACGCCTGATTCAGGTATCGCCAAAGACTCATCCGAACAAATGTTGTTTAACCTGTCTGATGCTGCAAGAAACAAAGTACGTGCGGCGATGGCATCCGTAGCCGGAGGCACACATCTTGTCGTTTCTGTTGACGTTGACGATGAAAAATACTGTGTCGGCTTCCACTACAATCTCAACGTGGAGGCTAATCCATCGAAATCAGATTTTGCTCTTCTTGAATCAAACGGCATCAAGTTGGCAGTTGAAAAGGATGACGTCAAATTCCTAAACGGAACAACTTTGGATTATGCTACACTTGCATCCGGCACCGAAGGCTTCGTGTTTCGCAATCCAAATGAAAATTTGTCGCTTCCCGATGAATTGCGTGAGAAACAGCAACCACAAAGCAACTCGGAAGCGCCGACGGACGGTCAGGAGTCGCCACAATAAAGGCAACAGAACAAAGGGATCGGGATAGGGCTCGCATTGCTTCGTGACCCTCCGACACCACCTAGCATGCGGATCCGCACTAGGCGGTTCGTCCGACGGGAGCAAGCTTGCTCCAACGCTTTGAGAGACTAAAGAGTCCCAGGTCAGTCAGCCACTGTATGGTCATCGCCATTGAGATCGCTAAGCTCTTGGCCATTCGCCAAGGGCCTTTGCGACTGTTACCGTGACTGGAGGCTTCGTCGGGGCGAATGCCGAGTTGTCTTCCCCCAATCTTCCAAATAGGCTCCTGCCCCTGTTCAATGCACATCGAAGCGTGACCCACGGGGGACATCAGTCAACAATCAGCTTGTTGCTAAGCAAGCAGACGCTCGCGTACACACGCCCCCGCTGACCAAAGTACAATCAACTACGCACCGCAAACCAAGTGCCGAACACTATTGGCCCCGTCCCCTTTTGCCCTTTTAGGTATGAGTTCTTTTCGTCTTCTAGGAGGCTGACATGCGGTTCAGGGTTTATTTCGTTTGCATGATTGTCTGTTTTTGTAACCACGCTCAGGCGCAACTCGCGTCTGAGCCCGACGCGAGCGAGAAGCTGGTGGACGCATTTATCGTTCTCGACCAGCTATCGGAGAGTTACTGTTGTCGGGGTACTGGAACTTACTCATCGATTCGAAATGGTGTACCTAAAGTTCAGAACCTGCATGTGATTTCAGCGAGTGACAAAGATTACGAATTCCACACCTGGGGGCATCAAGTAGTTGCGGGCGTTTCGGGGCCGGCTCGCATGGTTACTTGGCATGACGCACTTCGGGCGGTTTCAAAGAATCGATTTCAAATTGGGATAGGTAATGGCAAGAGAGTAACTGCCGGGGATCAAGAACTAGAAACGCCGGAACAGTTGAAGAAGGACCCATCGATGGTTTGGAGTTGGCCGGAGCTGAATCCCTTCGGCTTGGTGTTTGGAACAGAAAGTCGTCTGCAAAGAAGGGAAAGCTCGTTGACGCCGGTTCGAGATATTGCCCTGCAGTACGCGCTGGTGAAGTCATCTATCTTGAAGAATCGAAACACTCGTGGAGAGTGGAAGTACCCTGATGGGACGGCTTATATGTCAATTGAATTTGACCGGGAGCATGGCAATCTACCGAGCGAGTTTAAATGGGAGAAGGACCATTGAGGCAAAGAAAGGGAGCTTCTTGGTTTGACAAAAACCACTTGGGTGAAGTATCCGATTGGGGATCAAGTTAGTTTCGTTCCACGTACGACCAAAATACTTACGGAGCGCTTGAGCGGAGTAACGGTAGAAATTGAGCTCACTTGGGATTGGATTCCCCATAAGAAGTGGGAAGAAGTCAAGCCAGAGCTAAATAAATTATTTGTGTTGGACTTGAAAAATTTTAGACAACCTTTTGCTGATCTATTTGAAGAAAAGTGAATGTGAAAAGACGAGTGATGCGTTGATGGGGTGCGGCGCGCCAGGTGCACGAAAGAAAAAATGGGACGGAGGGGACGTGCGTAGGTAGCGTAGCTGACGTTCTTAGCAGAAAATTTCCAGCGTATAAGCTCGTCGTCACCATTCGGGAAAGCGAGGTCCGTGGCAGTGATTATTCAAACCTTTGCCTAGAAGTCGCTAATGGCAACTAAGTGCCGTGCCTGCAACGCTTCTTTTGACGCAGAAAGCAATCAAAGGTAGATACGCGACCTCGGGCAACCCTTGTTAAAGTAGATCGACGGCTTGGCGTTCTAAGTTCGCACGGTCGTCGAAGGTCGAAGAGGGGGCGCATACGAAACGGGGACGGGGGAGCAGGAGTATTTTTTGGAGGCTAGCGCGTTGTCTGTGCTGACTAATCTTCGCATTTGGCTCCTACCCCCCTTCAATTAGCTCGTGAGCAAGTGCTAATCAGTGCTGCAATAAGCGCTGGATCTGCACGGCCAAGGAAGCGGGGTCGGTTTGAAAGGCTTTCTGAAAATCGGATCGCCGCGCGGATTCCGTGTATTTGCGAAAACCGCGGGCGCGCTGCATCTTTAGATAAGCCGCGAACTCATTCGGCATGCGTTCAGACAGATAGAAGGTCAACGCCCATGCCAGTCCATAAGCGGAGAAAGCGTCTTGCTGGAACATGCGATCCGACTCAATCAGGTTAATCAATCGCGATTCAAGTGAACCCGGCTCACGTAGAAGCGGCTGGATTTGCTGAACTTTACTGCTCAGCATGCGTGACTCTGTGTGGCTGCGATTGACTCGCAGATCGTAGACGGCAGGTTGCTCAAACATGGTTGCGAACCCTTCGACCAACCATAATGGATTCTCTGCCAGCCGCTCGTGCACGCCGGTGTTGAAGGCGAGTTGATGTACGGCTTCGTGAACAATGGTGGCCTCTGTTTCTGACCAGTCGATGCCGACGGAGCTTTCAAGTTGGTACAGCACGCAACGATTAGAGCCCGGGAAGTAACTGCCGACGACATTGTTGGGTAGGCGCGATTGCTCGTTCGATAAGTAACGCTGGAATGAATTCCGATTCGGATGAACTACGACCACTAACGGGAACTCGGGTTGTCGAAGCGGCCATCCACGAACTTCAAAATAGCGGGTGTAACCGGCTAGCAGAGTTTGAAAACGATCGCGCCAGCGAGCCGCTTGATTCTTTGGTGCCGCCACCACGTAGGGCCCATGAATGAGCACGTCGAAGTTCGGCCCAAGCTCTTGCTGCAACAGTTGGCTTGCCTCGATGGGCGATTGAGGGCGAAAGGCCTGGTCCAAGATCTTATGGGACGCGATGTCAGACTGGGATACATAGTGCACGCGCCCAGTGGGCTCGAGCAGCACCGCATCTTCGCTGCTCCACTGGATGGGCAGTCCAGTCAACTCGGCACTCGCCGTTTTCAGTTGCAGAAGCGGTGGCGCGAGCGGTGATTGCGCATGATTGGGCTCCACCAGTAGCAGCCACAAACAGGGCATCCACAGGCAGCGGCAGGACTGGGTAGCCTTGAAAAAGCAGAGCATAAATGGGTTTTCCAATTCCGGGGCCGAACAAACTCGCATTGGAAATCTACTGCGCTGCAACAGTAGCCACCTGCCCAGCGGGCGCGGTAAACTGGTACTGGCCAGTTTACGCGAACGAGTTTTTTACCTCTAACGATTGTGCCACCATGTTGATGTTCAAAAACCAACGCTACGGGCCTCAGCCATTCCGCGCCGCCATAACCCTCATTTGCACGGCTGTTCTAATCGCGAAGGTGTTCGAGCAACCCACGCACGCGCAAGAAACGGCATTAGCCCCGGAGACGCAGGTCGCGGCCGATGCTGCGGCTAAACAGACTTCTCCTCCCGTCACGAGTGAAAGCGTCCGCAAATTGCTGCGTGAACTCGATTCGAAAACTTTGAAGGACCGCGATGCGGCTGAAAAAAGTTTGATCGAGATGGGCCCCACTTGCTTGGGCTTTCTCCCGGAGGTCGATGCCAACACGTCGGGCGAAATGAAAGTGCGTCTGCAGCGAATTCGTCAACAGTTGCAAGCGTCCAACATTGAAGTCTTCTTCGAACCCTCCAAAGTTACACTGGCAGGCAAGATGAAGTTGACCGAAGCCATTCAAGAGATTTCCAAGCAGACTGGGAACAAGATTTTATTGGAGGGTGAAGGAGCGTTCGCTAGTGTTGAGGTCGATCTGAATGAGAAAGAGTCGCCGTTTTGGACTGTCGTCGACAAAGTCATGTCGCAAGCCAAACTGCGCGTTAGCACATCAGCCATTGAAGACGGACTCACTTTAATTCCTGGTGGCGACAATGAAGCAAACTCTGGCCCGCAAGCTTACACAAACGGACCTTTCCGCGTCGATATGGCTTCGATCCAGTCGACGTTGCCCTTCAACTCTCGGCTTGGCGGACAACTGGATCTGTCCATGATGGTCGCATGGGAGCCTCGATTGAAGCCAGTGTTCTTGCGCATTCCAATGGCTACTCTCGCAGCTACCATTGATGACAACAAAACGTTGAATGCTCCTAACCAACAAGCCGATCCCGAAGTCCCGCTTACCGGTGGTGGATGCGTAACTCAAATCGATTTGCAGTTGGCGCGGCCGGACCGCACTGTCGCCAAACTGAGCAAGTTAAGTGGTGAGTTCGTATTTGCGGTGCCGAGCGAGATGCACAAGTATGTCTTCAAAAAATTTGGTAACGGTGCGCGACAAGCGGAGAAATTCGGCGACGTCGAAGTCGTGCTTGAAGGAGCTCGCCGGAACAATGCGGTTTTTGAGATGCGGATCCTGGTTCAATTTGATGACGATCAAGGAGCCCTCGAATCTTATCGCGGCTGGGCACTTTCCAATGTCGCTTATCTGCTTGATCCCAAAGGCCGGCGACTGGAGAACGCGGGTTGGCAGACCTACGCTATGACGCCTAGCGCGGTCGGAATCGCTTATCTATTTCAGATCAATGGCAACCCGGATGAATTTCAGTTGGTCTACGAGTCTCCTGGATCGATCGCGCGTCAGTCCGTAAAGTTCGAGCTGCAGGATATTGAACTTCCATGATTTTCAGATTTTCGTGCAACGTCCATGCTGCTCTGATTGTCGGTTTACTCGTTCAACTCAGTGTAAGCACGACTGCACATGCACAAGAGCAAGCGAAGGTTGTGGCCAAGCTGGGTGACCAATCGATAACCGATCGCGATATCGATTTCCAGCTTGGTAGAGTGGCAAGTGAAATAAGTGAACCGTTGGCTCCGTTGCCCCCCGCGATTTTGCAGTCCACAATCCAACTTGTGGCGCAGCAACGGCAAGCTCTCCAAACAATGAGGACTCGCAATCTAGCGGTCCGGCGCGACGACGTAGAACGCTGGCTAGAAGAGAATAGTCAACCTGGAAATGGTGAGACATTCACTGCTGAAGAGATGATTCGGAAGCTAGCTCGGCAAGCGGGAATTAGCGAGTCGAATCTGCGAGATCATTTGGCATTTCGGTTGTCTTGGCAG
>JANPLP010000584.1:0-10523 GCA_031426595.1 Planctomycetia bacterium
TAGCCACGCCCTTCGCAGTGCCTCAGGGCGTGCCACCCTAAAATTAAATCCGGAGAAAGCACTACTGCAAGTGCCATTGCAAACAAGTTCAGCGTCGAGCCAGCCAGCTTTATACGAGCAACTTTGCCAGACTTATAGCGAGTCGAACTGGCACTATTCGTAATGCAGAGCGGATGCGATCTTCAGACGAGCCGCGCGTTCCGCAGGCAAGAGCGACGCGAGCAATACGATCAACATGCCAAGCGCCAAGCAACCGATCACTAAACCGTAACGCAGTTCGAACACAATGTTGTGGCCGAGGATGCTAAAGGCAGATAAGCTGATCACGTAAGCTACGAACACACCAGCAATCGCGCCGGGGACCAAACCGATGATGCCCAGCAGTATGGCTTGAGCCAAAATCATCCGCCGGACTTGAGTACGTGTCATAGCTACGACTCTCAACATCCCGATCTCACGAGTCTGCTCGAGGATGTTCATCGTTAAGGTATTGACCAATCCCATGGCTGCGATGATGCAACCGAGCGCAAGCAGCATCCAGAGGCTGGCAATGATTCCATCAACCATCTTGTCGATGAAACCCACCACTTCCACATAGGATTGAAGGATGAGATGATTTTCCTGGCAAATGGCTTGCAATTGCTCTTCAACTTCCACTAGGCGGCTATCGTCCGCCTGAATCACGTAGGCATCCACGCCGCTAATATCTAGCAAGTCCTCCGCTAGCGTCCGATGCAAATAGATTGTCAATCCGCCAGCAAAGTACTCATTCGTTGTTGCGACAATTTCTAAGTTCTTAGTGCCAAACTTGGTTTCAAGCGGAATAGTATCGCCTGCTTTCAATCCAAGTCGCTGCGTTAGGACGGTGCCCACAACCACTTTGCCCGCTTGCAAGCCGGCCAACGCTTCGTCCGGAGTGCCTTCAACAAGATCGAAAAAGTCGGTTGACTTGCCAATGAAATTCCGAACGACCACCAAAACTGAGTTTTCTCCAGAGCGTGCGTTTAGGTAGCGAATGGCGTCCAAAGATTGTATGCCTTTCACTTGCTTGAGCTTATCTTCAATCTCAGGTGGCATATCAGCCGCCGCACCAGTCGCAATATCTGGATTGGTGGCCCGCACAAAGAAATCGCCAATGATGGCTCGCGTATACCAATCTCGAACGTTCGCAACGTTATCCAGCACATTGCCAGCCATACCGGTACTGGTACTGATCGCAATGAACAGCACACCGATTGTGAGCGCGCTGCGTCCGATGTGACGCGTGATCTGACGTTGAGCCAATTCGGCTTCGACACCTAACCAAGGCCGCATCCAACTTGCCAGCACACTCGAAATCGAGCCCAAGATACTGGGGATAATTAGAACAAAGGCAAGCAACAGAATGACCACGGCAACCACATCTCCACCGAGTGGCAACCATCCCAACACCGCTGGTATCAAAACGGCGATCCCCACCCCCATGGTGATCAAACTACTGGGCCGCGTGGCAGCGATAACTTCCTCATTGTGCGCCATTTCGATAGCTCGGATCGCTTCGATCGGATGGACCGAACTCGCACGCCGCGCTGGCAGGATTGCACCGACAACTGAAACGAGCACGCCGATGAATACTGCGATGGCAAACGGTTGCCAAGTCAGTGAAGCACCCGGCAAGTTGGTCTGCGTCATTCTTTCCGTTGCGGCCGAAATGACGTTCGCTCCATAAACACCCAGCACACACCCGAGCGTAGCGGCGAGCACACTGATCACGATCGCTTCACGTAAAATCATCCATCCGACTTGGCGCTTCGTCGCTCCAATAGCTCGCAAGATACCCAACTGCCGACGCCGTTCACCAACCGCCATTTGGAACGTGTTATAGATAATGAACGCCGAGATCAGCACTGCAAAAGCGATTGCCATGCGAAGTCCGTTCTCCGTAGCGAACATCGTTTCCTCAGCCATCTGACTGCGGGTCCGAGGCACTTGGACCGTCAGCCCCTCCGGCAAGCGTTCGAGCAAAGCCGCTTTAACATCCTCTGCTTTGCTCCCTTCCTTAACAATCAGTTGCACCTGATCGATGGTCGAGTTCGACCCAAAAGTGGCTTCTGCCGCGGGCAGCACCAAGTAAGCGGCACCGCCAAGCGAAATCGCATTTGTTCCGCTCGGTGTAGCCAAACCGACCACAGTGAACTCTTTTAGCCCGCCGCCAGACAACAGTTTGATTTCTTCGCCAACGTTGATCTTCAGCGACCTCGCTAGGCTCGCATCTAGAACCACATCCTTTAAAGTCTTAAGTTGTGTACCTTCGGTAATGCTGTAGTCGCGAACAAGCTGGTCGATGCGAGGATCGATCCCCAGCACTTGAGTTCGAGCGTCGCCGTCGCTATGAAACAACTTGGCGAAGCGCTGAAGCGACGGAATCGCAATATCGACCCCTTCAGTCTCGCGAATCACTGCGAGTAAGTTGTACGCAAAACCACCGGACCCATCGGAGAGGACCTCCAAGTCGGCTTTTCCCGATACCGCTCGAAGCATATCGCGCTGCGCTTGGCGAGTGGTCGCGATGGAGAGCAAGACGGCTACGACAGCTCCGACTCCAATCGCGATGCTGGCAATCGTTAGTGCCGCCCTAAGCGGGCGCGCGGTAACTTCACGAATGCTGAACTGCCCCAAAGCCATCCCAGAAGCCCCTTTGATTGCGACGCGCGATTACTAGCTCGCGGCTCCGTGTGTTCGAATCGAAGCCCGAGCCGTAGTGCGATCCGTCACCAATTGTGCGTTTTCCGTCGGCCCGTCGAACTCGACAGAACCGTCGCGAATCTTAATGATGCGACCTGCAATGGTAGCCACCGAAGGATCGTGGGTGACCATCACGATCGTCTGCTTACGTAGTGTCACCAAGTCCGTAAGCAACTTGGCAACGCGATCCGACTGCCGCGAATCTAAATTACCAGTGGGCTCGTCCGCAAGCAGAATAGCGGGACGGATTGCCAACGCTCTGGCAATCGCCACTCGTTGCTGCTCACCCCCAGACAACTGCGCAGGGAGGTGCTTATGGCGGTGCGTCATCTCGACCAACTCGAGCGCTTCCTTGGCATTTTTCAACGCTTCGGCTCGCGTTTTCCCATCCAACTCCATCGGCAAGGAGACGTTTTCCTCGGCGCTCAGATTAGGAAGCAGGTTAAATGATTGGAAGATGAAGCCGATGCGGCGGCGTCGAATCTTGGTGCGTTCATCATCCGAGAGCTTAGCCATGTCGGCACCCTCGAGCAGCACTTGGCCAGTCGAAGGGACTTCTACGCCACCTAATATGGTCAGCAGCGTGCTCTTGCCTGAGCCGGAAGGGCCCATGATCGCTACGAATTCACCTGCTTCTATACTTGTGGAGACACCGCGAAGAGCCGCAACGGCAGCATCACCGGAGCCGTAGCTTTTAGAGACGTCGCGTGTTTCAAGTATTGGCATTGAGTAGTTTACCGAAGCGTCTGTTAAAAAGTTCGCAGAATACCAGCGGAAGCGCGAGCGAGCGAGCCCACGGATCTACAAGGTAGCTAGCGTTGCGTTAAGGTCCAAGCCTCTTAACTGCGAAATGCGGGCCCTAACCAACCCAAACTTCCACAAAAGTAACTTTGGGAGACAAAAAGCTCGGTAAATTGGGCGAAATCCCTTACTTTCTTGGATGTCCATTTGTAGAATTTACCTCAACCCGCCGGGGTTGGATATTCGATACAATCCTTGCAACCCGCATATTCTAACGCGAAACGCAATCCTCTACGCAGTTACAGGCTTTCCCTGAATGTCCAAGGACACTCCGCAGGCGGCGTCCGCCAAGCAAGTTCAAGTAGTAAGTGGCATCACCGTCCGATTGGTCGGCGACTCTGGCGACGGCATGCAGTTGCTAGGGACGCAGTTGACGAACACTTCAGCGCTCTCGGGCAATGACGTTGCTACTTTTCCTGACTTTCCAGCCGAAATCCGCGCCCCACGCGGTACGCGGGCTGGCGTCAGCGGTTTTCAGGTGCAATTCGCTTCGCACGAAGTACATACTCCAGGTGACACCCTGGACGCCTTAGTGGCAATGAATCCTGCTGCGCTCGTGACGAACATAGCAGATTTGCGCGCCGGCGGATTGTTGATTGTTGACGAAGACAGTTTCGAAGATAAAGACCTGAAACTGGCTAACCTCAGCACCAACCCGCTCGAAGAACCGATGATGGAAAATTATCGGCTCGCCAAAGTACCCATGACCAAACTCACGCGGACCGCTGTGCAGTCGCTCGGCCTAAGCATGAAGGAAGCCGACCGTTGCCGCAACTTCTTTGCTATGGGAATGGTCTATTGGCTCTACGGTCGTGACATGGAAGCCACTCTGCGATTCATCCGAACCAAGTTTTCAAAAGCTGCTGACGTTCAAGAGGCCAATGAACGAGCGTTGCGAGCCGGCTGGGCATTTGGCGAAACAACTGAGCTGCTAGGGATCTCCTATCAAGTTGAATCGGCTACGCTGCCACCCGGCAAGTACCGTAACGTGATGGGCAACCAAGCTTTAGCGTGGGGCTTGATGGCCGCTGCTCAACTGAGCGGGAAAGAATTGTTCTACAGTTCATACCCCATTACGCCGGCTAGCGACATTCTGCACGAACTCTGCAAGTTCAAGAATTTCGGGGTTTGCACCGTTCAAGCTGAAGATGAAATTGCAGCCATGTGTGCGGTCATCGGAGCCGCCTATGGTGGTGCGATGGCGGTCACGACCAGCAGCGGCCCTGGAATCGCGCTCAAAGCCGAAGCGATGGGTTTGGCAGTGATGATCGAATTGCCGTGCATCGTAATCGATGTTCAACGCGGTGGCCCAAGCACTGGCTTACCGACCAAAACCGAACAAGCCGATTTGCTGCAGTTGTTGAATGGCCGAAACGGCGAAGCACCGATCCCAGTTCTGGCCGCTCGCAGCCCTGGCGATTGCTTTGACACCGCTGTGGAAGCTTGGCGGATTGCAACTCAGTTTATGGTGCCAGTCGTTATTCTTTCGGACGGTTACATCGCTAATGGTGCCGAACCTTGGCTGATTCCTGATATGAATAAGCTAATGCCGATCAAAGTGACACATCCCGGTGCGAAAAAAGAGGGCGATGGGAAGTTTATGCCCTACTCCCGCAACGAGAACTTGGCGCGGCCTTGGGCGATCCCCGGCACACCAGGCTTGATGCACCGCGTCGGCGGACTGGAAAAGCAAGATGGGACCGGCAACGTGAGCTACGATGCAGAGAATCATCAGAAAATGGTTCATATCCGAGCTCAAAAGGTGGCAAATATTGCGAAAGTCATCCCGCCTCAAAAGGTCTTCGGTCCGGAGGAGGGCGAACTGCTGGTGATCTCGTGGGGTGGAACGTACGGCGCATGCCACACTGCCGTCGCTGAAGCGATTCAAGCGGGCCGAAAAGTGGCCCACTGCCACCTCCGACATTTGAATCCCTTCCCAGCCAACTTGGGCGATATCATCTCGAACTATGACTCAGTGCTCGTGCCGGAGCTGAACATGGGACAATTGATTCAATTGATTCGTCACAAGTACCTGGTCGATGCCATCGGGTTCAACAAAGTCAAAGGTAAGCCGTTCTCAGTGGGTGAACTGGTCGAAAAAATCCTCGACCTCACTACCCATGCGAGCAAACTTGTCGCGACTTCAAAAGCTGGTTAACCCATGCTTGGCTGCGAGTTAGACGGCT
Source organism: Planctomycetia bacterium (assembly GCA_031426595.1). Taxonomy (GTDB): domain Bacteria; phylum Planctomycetota; class Planctomycetia; order Pirellulales; family Pirellulaceae; genus Aureliella. The sequence goes on from JANPLP010000584.1 coordinate 5,712, forward strand.
GAGCGATTGCCTCAACCGCCTGGATCCAACAGTACTGTCTGGATCCAACTGAATTGACAACGCCGACTGCTAATCAATAAACGAAGAATCAGATGAACCTACCAGTACTCACCCCCAACGATTTCGCAAGTGACCAAGATATCCGTTGGTGCCCGGGCTGTGGCGACTATTCGATCCTCGCGCAGATGAAGAAGATGCTCCCTGAACTCGGTTTGCCCCCTGAGCAGATTGTGTTCGTGTCGGGCATCGGCTGCTCGAGCCGGTTTCCGTACTACATGAACACCTACGGCATGCACAGCATCCATGGCCGCGCCCCTGCAGTGGCAACAGGTCTGCGAGTTGCCCGGCCCGATCTGAAAGTGTTTGTCATCACCGGCGATGGCGATGCACTCAGCATCGGTGGCAACCACTTCATCCATTTGATCCGTCGCAACGTGAATCTTACTTTGGTGCTGTTCAACAACCGGATCTATGGTTTGACCAAGGGCCAGTACTCACCGACTAGCCCCGAAGGTCAGGTTACCAAGAGTACACCGATGGGCTCCGTCGATCACCCATTGAACCCGATCTCGATTGCACTGGGCGCGGAAGCGACTTTCATCGCACGCTCGGTGGATACGCAGATCAAGCACCTCGCGGCAACGCTGTACCGAGCGGCTCAGCATCGCGGGACCGCTGTCGTCGAAGTTTATCAGAACTGCAATGTGTTCAACGATGGCGCTTGGAGCTACGCACAGGACAAAGCGACTCGCGAAGACACTACGCTGGAACTCGAACATGGCAAGCCGATGATTTTTGGCAAGAATCGAGACAAAGGAATTCGACTCAATGGACTGCGTCCTGAAATCGTCGACCTAACGACCGGTATCTCCCATGATGACTTGCTATTCCACGACGAAAAAGCAGACTCCACGCTAGTCCACTTGCTCGCTCGTATGCGTCGGCCTGAAATGCCAGAACCGATCGGGGTCCTTCGGGCGGTTGAATCTCCAATCTTTGAAGATCAAGTTCGCGGGCAAATCGATCAAGCTGTCGGCGCTCGCGGCAAGGGCGACTTAAACAAGCTCTTCAATAGCGGCGATACTTGGCAAGTGGCTTAATCAACGACTAGTAGACAAGCAGAAACGCTATCGAAACTGAGACGGACGCTTTGGCGTCCGTTTCGCATTTGCCGCCTAAAGTTCCGTAGTCTCAGTTTCTAGCGACTGCACTGCAATTGCCTAAAACGAATTGCCTAAAACGAATTGCCCAAAATGCTAGTTGGCAATGACTCTGTCCATCCAAGCCGCTGACAATTGAGTTACAAACGGAATATCCGCTGGGTTGTTGACCAGCAAATGATCCGCCTTCGGTAAGCAGATTAAACTCGTCGGCGCCGCGGGTGTTTCGTCCGCGTCGCTTCGCTGAGTCAACAAGCTATACAGACGCAAAACGTGATCAAAGCGCAGCGTTTCGTCTTCCGGCGAATGAAACAGCAACGTTGGCTTCTGCAGTCTACGCAAACGAGCCGGTAGATCAAAAGCACGAAAGTTTTCTAACATCTGCTTGGCAATGTCATAAGTTCGACCGCCGATCGTCACTTGACCTCTACCCTCAGACGCGATCTTGGGATTCATACGCTGCATGAGATCCGCTAAGTGAGAGGTATCACTGGGAGATGCGAGCGATACGATTCCGCGAACACTAGGCAACTCTTCAGCCATCGATAGACTGCAAGCACCACCAAAGCTGTGCCCCATCAGAAAGCTCGGTGCCGCGTAATTTGCCGCGAGAAACTCGGCCGCCGACCGCAGATCAGCTCGATTGCTGGTGAAATTCGTCTGTGAAAAATCTCCTTCGCTACCACCAAGCCCTGTAAGGTCATAGCGCAGCACAAAGTATCCCAGTTCGGCAAGACCTCGACCGATGCGCACAATCGCTTTCAGGTCTTTGGAACACGTAAAACAGTGAGTGAAGAGCACCGTTGCCTTAGGAGCCGCATCGGGCACATCAACGATTCCGGCGAGTTGAAACCCAGAACCGCCTATGAAGGATACACGTTCACTGCTGCGCGCCAATTTGTCTTCCTGTAAACACTATCGCCCTAGCGATGCCTTCAGTCTCGCTGCTTTGCAATCATGACGCTGATACACTCCAACGCCGCTTGTGCCCCAAAACAGATCTCTTTGGCAAGCTTCGATCAATCGATCGCAACGCGAACTAATTCGAGCTGGGGTTCACCGTTCCAAAATTTCCGCGTTTGATCGCCAGCGCCATCGCTCGCGGTACTTCGGCTTCCGCTAGAACGAGACTGGCACGATTTTCCGCAACCGAAGCTCGGTTTTCTTGTTCCGTAGCAATCGCTTCCGCGCGCCGCGACTCAGCCAATGCGCGAGCCACGCGCACGTCCGCTTCCGCCTGGTCGGCCCGCAGTCGAGCTCCAATGTTATCGCCGACGTCGATGTCAGCAATATCGATCGAAACAATCTGGAATGCGGTCTGAGCATCCAGCCCGCGACGCAGTACAGTACGAGAAATCACATCGGGATTGGCTAACACTGACTGGTGTGTTTCACATGACCCAATACTGCTGATGATACTCTCACCTACGCGAGCGATGATGGTTTCCTCGGTCGCTCCACCGATCAGTTGCTCCAGGTTGGTCCGTACCGTCACACGCGTACGCACTCGCAATTCCACCCCGTCTTTGGCAATCGCGCTCAGCGTTGCTTTGCCACTGCGTTTTGGGTCCGGACAATCAATGACTTTGGGATGTACGCTCGTACTGACAGCATCCTGAACATCGCGACCCGCTAAGTCGATCGCCGATGCACGGTCAAAATCGAGATCAATGTTGGCGCGCTGAGCCGCAATGATGGCTTGCATCACTTTCATCACATTGCCACCGGCCAAGTAATGAGCCTCCAAACGTTGAGTCGTGATGCCGTTGCGTGACGAGATATCCAGACCGCTTTGAGCTGCCATGATCTTAGCGTTGACAATGATACTGGCTTTGACTTGACGAAAGTACATACCGATCAAGCTGATCATCGAAACGCGAGCACTCGCCGCGAATGCCTGTACCCACAACGCGCCGAAGGCAAAGAAGGAGATAAACGTGAACATCGCCAGCAACAAAAGCATGCCGATGATAACCCACCACACAATCGTGCCCCAAGAGAGCATTTCGGCAACGATTAGATGATCCATGACGTTATTCCAGCAAGAGAGACTTCACGCAGCAGAACTAAGAGTCCCTAGTCTCGAGAGTCCCGAGCGCAAGGTAGGTTTAATGATAACCGCTGTGGAAGTGCATTCCAATCGTCCCCAACGTGCGAGACCACCCCTTCTGAGAATTAAGCGACGTTTAGCCCGCTCAAATAACCCGCCGTGTCGCCGTACTGGCATCTTGGCGTTTCCAGTATAAAGCAGCACTGGGCAGTCCTGACGCTCAAGGCCACCGAGCGTCGCGTATCGCTGCCTTACAAACGCCCACGACTATCGCACCAACCAAAACTCGGGCAACATACAAACGGCCCACAAAGCGTCTTGCGCCCCCTGCGCGGTGGCTTGCGTTCCTAGCGACTCGTTGAGTACAGCAAGTTCTTCGCTAGTTGGCTCGCGAGAGAGGCCGAACTGGAAGATGAAGGAAATTAAACGCTTTGGATCCCCGTCAAACCGCTCAACCAACTTTTCTGCGCCGTCTGCGAATGCCTTCGACAGCTCTGCTTCATTGGCCAAATCGATAGCTTCCAACGTAGTGAGCTCCGTCGGTCGCATCGATACAATTTGTTCGCGCATGGGTCTGCCGAGCGAACGCATCAGCGCGTTGTTCTTCAGCAAAGAAGCTCGAACCATGGGCATCGGTCCACTACTTAGTTGCGACATCAATTGCGTTGCTTGCGGGTTGATCGTTTCGGTCCACGTCCTGACTGGTTTAATCACTTGGACGGGAGAAAAATCCTTTGCGAGTCCCCCTAATCGCCCTTCTTTGCCAACTGGAACTTTGTCGCTCCACTGCCAAGACTCGTCGGACACAACCGTCATCGGTTCACCGCTTTCAAAAGCGATATGACTTGCAAAATAGAAACCCGCGGCGTTCGGCGTTTCACCCGCATTTTTACAAATCACTGCCAGCTGGTTGTCGCCCTTTTTCAAGATCCCATGCAATGGGATTGAATGCAGCTTGGTCCAGTCATCACCGCGATCGACTTCACGACCATTGATGAACAAAGTGAACTCGTTGTCGCAAGTCAGGAGCGCAGCGCCGCGCTGCGGGTCGCTTGGCAGATGGATTTCTTTGCGGAGCACAATAGTTTCGCCAGCTTTCGGCGGATCATTTTCGCTCTTGCCCCAAATCCATTTGGCTTGCGGCGGTGCCATATCGGCTGCTGCGTCCTCTTTGACCGCGGCGTGAAAAACAGGAGCATCAAACTTTGTCGGCGCCGTGCCAGTAATCTGCCACACTGCATCCAGGAACTGCTCGGCAGTCAAGCGACGCGAACGAGGCCCCGCATACTGATAGGCTGTTTCTTTGGCTTCGCGAACAACCTCACTTCGCGATTGATAAGCCTCCGAGGCAGCGATCAACGCGATGACCTTTTTCACATCATATTTTTCGTCCGCCAAGTACACCGCTAAGTAGTCTAGCAAGTCTGCATTCCAAGGCTCGGTCTGCATCGCATCAAGCGGATGAACCACGCCGCGTCCCATCATTCGATACCAGAGTCGATTGGCGAACGTCCGAGCAAACCGTCCGGTATCCGGTGCAGGCCATATTTTTGGGAGTTGCTGTTATCGGTCCTCCCGGGGCGCGTTAGCCTCGACATGACC
>JANPLP010000585.1:0-9356 GCA_031426595.1 Planctomycetia bacterium
CTGGGCGGGACGCTCATTTCTCCGACTTGAGAGCCGCTTTCAGCCAATCTCGGTTGAAGCTTTGGAATGGGTTGGAGTTCATTGACTTGAGCGCATCGCGTTTCCCTTCATGTCGGATGAGGCAAGTATTGATCTGGCCAGTGTTGACTTCGAACAGTACACGATTGACTAACACAAGCGGTTCGTTGCCGGCAGGAAGGGAAAGTTCGAAATAGATCCAAACCCAAGTCGTTTCGAATTCCTTACCGACGAACTTGAGCGGCTCTTGCGGTGGTTCGGGCACTTCACGCGCGATGTCGGTCGAAGCGCGCTTGTCTTTTGAGTCGGTAGGAGCGTTGGCGAGGTAGAACCGATCCGCTAGATATCGCGCGACCAGTTCGTCCACCCCAACGTCTTTTTCAATATCCAGTTTCTTACCCGCCAGCCGGCCTAGGGCGCGTTCCAAATCCAGCGACTGGCACTTCAGTCCTACTTCAAGGCGATTCGAGGATGGGTTGAATTCAACTTCGGCGGTACTGATGTGAAACGGATGATTGACCGCCAAAACATCGGACGCGACCAAGCAGCCAGCAATCGCACATAGATAGAGCAGGCGTCGTGATAGTGCATCGATCATGAACAGGGTCTTTCTCTGTACGTTTTAGCTGTATGCTTTCGCTGGACGTTTTTGCTGGGTATTTTCGCTGGGTAATTTCACAGTGCAGTCTCACAGCGCAGTTTTATAGCGCAGTTTCACAGCGCAGTTTTATCGTGCAGCTTCAAGGTGCGCGTTGGTTCGCATGCTTCGCCTCGTGCAATCCTGTCCCAAGTTTAGATCACTGCTTAGTCGATCGCTACATGCACGGCTGAAAACAATGAGCTTGCTGAGCGTTCCCAGACTAGTTTGTGGAACCGTACAAGCCGCTCAGTCGACGGAGAAAAGGTGGTGGTTGTGATGGCAAGTCGCAGCATGGGGCAAGGCGATGCAGTAAACTCTAACTTAGCGGGTGTTTGCCAGTCGCCGATGAGTACGATTATTCGGATTGTAGGAGTGGGTGCGTGCCAGTTCGAAACATTCAAATTTTATTGCTGGTGATGTTTGTCAGCGTGGCTTGTTGCGTCCAAGCGGAGCGGTTGAAGTACGCCGGAAAAATCGGCTACGCCATCGGGTTGATTGAACAGAACTACGTCGAGGAGGTTGATCCCAAGGACTTATACCTTGCGGCGATGGAGGGAATCGTCTCGCAACTGGATCAGAATTCCGCGTTCATTCCACCGCAGAAGTACGAAGAATTTCAGGAAGTCATCGAGCAGCAATTTGGTGGGATTGGGATTCTGATTGAAGGCCCACCCGCCGTGGATAGGCTGACCGTTGTCGCGCCGATTTTAGGTTCGCCGGCTTTCAAAGCGGGGATGCAGCCGGGCGATGTGGTGATGGAGATCAACGGTGAATCGACGGAAGGACTTCAAGCAACCGACGCGACCCTAAAGATGCGAGGGAAAGTTGGCGAAGCGGTTGCACTCAAGGTCAAGCATCTGAATTCGCCGGTGCCGGAAGTGCTGACGATTGTGCGCGACGACGTTCAAGTGGACTCGGTGTTCGGTGATCGCATCGAGTCGAATTCGCAGTGGAATTTCTTTCTCGAGGAAGATTCGCGGATAGCTTATGTTCGAGTTTCGTTATTTGGTGAGCGAACGACCAGCGAATTTCGGGCAGCGCTGGAGTCGGTCAAAGATCGAGCGAAGGCTTTGGTCATCGACTTGCGATATAACCCGGGCGGTATTCTGACATCTGCGGTCGATATGTGTGACATGCTGCTGGATCGTGGAGTCATTGTAAGTACCAAGGGACGCAATGGCCGCATGGCGAGCGAGCGGAGTGCCGATCCTGAAGTGCTGTTCCCGCAGGGCATTCCAGTTGTGGTCATGATCAACGGGGATTCAGCCAGCGCGAGTGAAATCATGGCGGCATGCTTGAAGGACTCGGGGCGCGCGATGTTGGCGGGCCAGCGTTCTTACGGTAAGGGAACTGTACAGCAGGTTTTCGATTTGCTGGATAATCAGACGGCGATCAAAGTCACCACTGCGAAGTTCTACCGACCCAACGGTAAAAACATCCATCGCTCGCCCAATTCAACTGAGGAAGATGAATGGGGCGTGACTCCCGACCAAGAATTGAGCTTGCCGCTCAGTCCTCTGCAGGAACTGTATCTGCAGAAGCGTTGGAACTCGAGGGGCGACCCACGTACCACTTCAGCGACTGAAAAACCGCCCGCGCCGCGATGCGCCGGTGACCCGCAGCTCACCAAAGTGCTGGAATACTTGCAATCAACGTTGATGGAGTGATTGTTGGTGGATTAAGTGTTGCTGGAATCCTCATTCAATTATTCTATTCTTCTTTGGCCCGATCATCCGGGATGGCGAGTAGCCTAGGGATGCCTGCGGACGGGTGCTCTGAACTAGCGGACTGGAGTTGAGTCAAATCGCGATCTGTGGCTTGGCGGACCTCTTGCGTGGTGCTGTGTGTTTTCTGTGTGGCGCGGGTCACGAGAATGGTTCCGGCAAGCACTACGCTGCCACCGACAAGCATGGTGGGCGTAATCGCTTCGCCTAAGAAGAGTGCGCCCCAGATGATGCCGAAGACTGGAATCAAGTAAGCGACAGTCATTGAGCGGGCAGCGCCATAGGTGCTGATCATGTGGAAGTAGAGCAAATATGCGATACCTGTGCAGAGGATACCGAGCGCCGCGGCGCACGACCACGCACGCACGCTTATCGATTCCGCGGACAGCGAAAAAGGCAATGTTGGAAGCAGGAATAATGTGGCAGCGATCAAACTGCCCGCTGCCACAGCCAAGGGAGGACAACCTTGCAGATTGCGTTTGCTGTAATGCGCTGCGACTCCATAGAGCATGGCAGCAGTCAACCCGCCGAGGATCGCCAGGGGATTACCGCCGATCGAATTTTTGCTTGATGCGAGGATAAGAATGCCGCAGAATCCTAGGATCAAACCGATCGACTGCTGAGCTCGCAATCGTTCGCGGAAACATACGAACGCAACCAACGCAGCAAAAAGTGGCGCGGTGGAATTGAGAACAGATGACATTCCTGCCGTTAGGAACTGGGCGGCGAAAGCAAAAAGAGAGAACGGTATGGCAGTGTTGATCGCGCCGAGCACGAGGAATTGCTTCGATCGACCGCGAAGTGAAGCCAACTCGCCGCGAGCTGCCAGAATTCCTGTCAGCAGGATCGCACCGATTGCCACGCGCACTTCGATCAATGCCAGCGGCTTGAATTCTGCAACTGCTACAAGCATGAAAGGAAACGAGGCTCCCCAAATTGCGCCTAGCAGCAGCAACTTCGTCAGAAATTGATAAGTCATAAATGGGTTTCGCTCCGCTGGTCGATCGCTGTTCGGGCCGCTCATTCTAATGATCTGGATACCACTGCCGATAGGGTTTCGCGGGGATAGTCCGCAAATCACCGGTCTTGCATGTCTGCTAGATGACCTGCTGGATGATAGGGGGGCCGTATGTAGTGGCATGCGGCAGGCGGTTCCGCTATAAAGCTGGACTTTCAGACTGCATTATTTTTCTCAGTTGGTTGATGTCACTTGAATATACAACCTTATGGCGTTCCCGATCGGCGATGGTCACCCAAGTTGACTCCATGGTGGTTTCAGCTCGCCCGGTTTTGGCGACGCCGAGCTCTCAAAACGCAGTTGATTGGTAGTATTGGCGTGGAGGGTCTCGAGCATCTTGATAGTGCCTTAAAGGCTGGGCACGGAGTCTTGATTACCCCCAACCATTCCTTCCATTGGGATTCGTACTGTTTGCTGGAAGGTGCCGAACGACTTGGAACACCGTTTTACTTTATGACTGCTTGGCAAGTGTTTGCGCAGAGCAGTTGGTTTAACTGCGAGTCAATGCGTCGTTGTGGTTGCTTTAGTGTCGATCGCGAAGGGACCGACGTGCAATCGATCAAGACAGCGGTAGATGTGATGCAGAATCAGCCCCATCCGCTGGTCATCTTTCCTGAAGGCGATGTTTATCATACGAACGATCGCGTGACACTTTTCCGAGACGGCGCGGCCGCGATGGCACTTATGGCGGCTCGCAAAGCCGATCGGCCGATTGTGATTATTCCGGTCGCGATTAAACGATGGTATCTGCAGGATCCCACGCCGAGCATGTTGCAAACGATCGAGCAACTTGAACGTCGATTGTTCTGGCGGCCCAAGCCGGGCATCGATTTGCGGCGACGCATTCTCCAAGTCGCCGAGGGACTCTTAGCGCTGAAGGAATTAGAGTATTTCGGCCGGTCGACCGACGGCACTTTACCGGAGCGAATCAAGCATCTGGCCAGCTCCGTGTTAACTGGCTGCGAAGACCGCTATTCGATCCAGACTCGCGATGGCATCCTACCTGAGCGGATTAAGGAAGTTCGTCGTCGCATCATCCAGGCTCAGCAAGAGGTCGCTAGTCAGCATGCAAAAGACTCCGCCTCGAACGGGTCCTCGCAGTCGGTGGCCAGCGATGGCGTAGAGCTGGATGCGAGGCAGCGACAGTGGGCTGCGGATATGGACGATATGTTTTTTGTAACTCAGTTGTACAGTTACCCGGGTGACTACATGGATCAGAATCCAACTTGGGAACGTCAAGCCGAAACGTTGGACAAACTCGAGGAAGATGTGCTGGGCGCGAGTTTTCCAAGCGTACGCGGACCGCGCCGAGTCATGGTACGTTTTGACGAGCCCTACGAGTTACCGCGGGGAAAAGATAAGAAGCTTTCACCCGCTGAAGTGACAGATCACCTCGAGCGACGCGTGCAGTCGATGCTGGATGACTTGAACGCGAGGCACGGCCCCAAGACGGATATCCTGACGAGTTGACCTTCCAGAGCGGGACTGCAAGCAAGTTTTGCCATCTTTACCACAACCGATTGGCCGTTAGCAGATGTTCACTCTAGAGGATGTATCCAAGTCGTTTGGCCCTGTGCAAGTGCTGAAGCCGACCTCGGTGGAGTTCCGCGCCGGGGAGTCGACGGTGTTGATCGGTCCAAGCGGATGCGGAAAGAGTACCTTGCTGCGGTTGTTGGTCGGGCTGGTGGATGCCGATGCTGGGACGATCAAGTTCGAAGGAACGCAGATCACCAAAGCAAACATTATGGAAATGCGGCGCCGGATGGGCTACGTGATTCAAGATGGTGGGCTCTTCCCACATCTCACCGCGCGGGCAAATGTGAGTTTGCTCGCCGCACATCTCGGCTGGGAGCAAGCCCGGATGGACCAGCGTGTTGAGGAGCTGGCCGATTTAACACGACTGCCCAAGTTGGCGCTCGATCGATACCCTGCGCAAATGTCGGGCGGCCAGCGGCAGCGAGTCGGGATCATGCGCGCGTTGATGATGGACCCTTCTGTCCTGCTGCTCGACGAACCGATGGGCGCACTGGATCCATTAGTTCGTTTCGATCTGCAAGAAGATCTGCGCAAGATCTTTAGGACACTTCAGAAAACGGCCATCATGGTGACTCACGATATGGGAGAAGCTGCCTTCTTTGGCGACCGTGTGATGATGTTCGGAGAGGGCGAAATCGTTCAAGAAGGAAAACTGGATGAGTTGATTCAGCATCCATCTAATGAGTATGTGTCCCGCTTCATCAACGCTCAACGACTTCCAGGGGTGCAATCATGAACAGCAGTTTGCACCAGAGTTGCTTGGTTTTGGTTGCGTCTTGCGGCGTTTGTATCGCAGTCTGTATAAACGGGCCGCTCCGAGCGGCTGATCAGCCAGCGATTGCAATCGGCTCGAAGGCGTTTACGGAATCGGTTGTGTTGGGTGAACTGATCGGTCACTTGGCGCGATCGCAGGGTGCCAGAGTACAACACCGCGCGGAACTTGGCGGAACCCAATTTCTATGGCAGGCGTTAGTGGCTGGCGATATCGACGTGTATGTGGACTACACCGGTACGATTCGTGAAGAGCTGCTGGCGGATGCGGTAAAAGCGGGCACCGAGATAAGGACGGAAGCGGACATGCGATCGGCTTTGGCTAGCAGGCATGTCATCATGTCCGAGCGGTTGGGGTTCAACAACACGTATGCGCTCGGTATGCGAGACATTACCGCAGACGGACTGGGGATTGAGACTATCAGCGATCTGCGGGAACATCCCGAGCTCAAGTTCGCGTTTAGTGATGAATTCATGGAACGCAAAGATGGATGGCGAGAATTGGCAGCCCGCTATCGATTGCCGCAGAAGAAGGTGCGCACCATGGATCATAATTTAGCCTATCGGGGGCTCGAACACGGAGCGATTCAACTGACCGACTTGTACACAACGGACGCAGAGATTGAGTTTTACAAATTGCGAACGCTAGAAGACGATTTGGGCTATTTTCCAACCTACTTTGCGGTGATGTTGATACGCGATGACTTGGCGGCCAGAGCGCCAGATGTTTTCAAGTCGATCCTGCGCATGCAGAACTTGATCGAGCCTAAGGAGATGGTTTCGATGACAGCGAAAGTTCGCTTGGACCGCGAAATGGAATCCAATGTCGCAGCCGGCTATCTTCGCAATAAGTTGGATCTCGACATTCCCTTGAAATCGACTTCGCGTTCAGCGGAATGGGGCCGAGTACTGGGACGATTGGCGAAGACTACCTACGAGCATCTGTTCCTGGTACTTATATCTTTATCATTGGCGATCTTGGTTTCAGTGCCGCTCGGCATCGTATCGGCGCGAAATGAAAATGTTGGTAACGCGGTGCTCGGCATCGTTGGCGTTATTCAAACGCTTCCCTCGATGGCGCTGCTTGTGTTTATGATCCCAGTCTTTGGGCTCGGGGCGTTACCGGCGATCGCAGCTTTGTTTTTTTACAGTCTGCTCCCCATTGTTAGAAACACTTACACGGGGCTGACGCAGATTCCGCAAGCTACCCGCGAGTCGGCTCAGGTCATTGGCCTGGACCGCGCTGCGCGCTTGCGTTTGGTTGAACTGCCGCTTGCACTCCCCTCCATTTTGGCGGGCATCAAGACGGCTGCGGTAATCAACGTGGGCACTGCAACGATTGGTGCATTGATAGGCGCCGGCGGATATGGTTCACCGATTCTAACTGGAATTCGACTTTCGAGTATCTCGCTGATTTTACAAGGGGCAATACCAGCGGCGGTGCTGGCACTCGTGGTGCAGTTTGGTTTCGCCTGGGTTGAACGCCGCTTTGTATCTCCTGGCTTGCGAGTCTAATGCGTATCGCGGAAGGGAGCCACACGACCGCTCGTTTCGATGCAAGTCCTATTCATCTAAACATGGCTGCGCCGAGCGGCGATTGTAAGGTAAGCTCTGATGCGTTAACGTGGGCACTTTCGATGGTTAATTGCGTTCTTGAAATGGCCACGGCGGAACTCCATGAGTGACGAAAATGAGAATTCGGACATCGATCAGCAACTTGAAGATCTCGCGAGTCAAGCGGGAGATCTTATCGATGAGGGGAGGTATCGAACATCGTTCAAGTTGTTCGGTGAGCTGAGACAGCGTGCGAAGCGAGAGCGTAAGCTCTACCCCTATGTGCTTGGCACTTTCCATCAGATGGACCAAGCGCAGTACCTATTTGACTTTCAGACAATGCGCGAGCGCGCCGTCGAACTGATCGCGTTGCTAGAGAGCGAAGAGCAATGTCGCAAGATCCAGCCCGATATGCCCCTGCCGCTTTTCGAGGGACTAGCCTATCAGTTCAGTTCTTGCGCGTATGAGAATCTTGCGGAAGCGACAGGTCAGATGGAAGGCTACAATTCGGAAGGATTGCAAGCTTGTATTGCGGACGGTTTGCAGATCTGCCGACAGACGGGCAAGCTGAGTTGTGTGGGTTGCTTCCGAGAATACTCCTGTGACGTTTATATGGCGGCGGATGATTCAGAGATTGCCAGATACCAATGCAATTTGGTGCTGGATGATGCGGCACCGTTGTCGAGCCGCGGAGACCGCCGTTGGTTGGCGCGAAAGAAGGTCGCGTGGATGACATTTTTGGAAGGCCGAACGCAGACTGCGAGCGAGATGTACCGCGAGGCGCTTGCTCTGACCGAGCGTCCGGAAGTGACGTTAAAGGCGGAAGCTCAACTGCGAACTTTGTTTGAACTAGACGCGTTGTTGATTTTGCAAGGTGAGCCGGAGGAATTGCCTTCGCATCCTGCTTTCGCATCGCAGCCCGCGATTGACGAGTGTCTAGCGTTTGATATGGATCGCGATCTGAACCAATCGCTGCGCGCAGCAATGCAAAAAAACTGGACTGAGGCGGCAGATCCATTGATCAAGTGGGACCGATTGCTGCAAGAGCGCAGTGGAACCCATCTTTGGTTTGAAGTTCGCTTGCGTTTGATTGCAGTCAAGTTGTTGGCAGGTGAGAAGAAGCAAGCGGATCGATTGTCGGAGCAATTGCAAGAGCGCGCGAGTGCGGCGAATGATTGGTTGACATTGCGACGGTTAACAGCTTTGCAAGACCCCGATCTCCCCGTTTCGCCGCTAGTTCCGTACGCGCGTGAGATTTCCGAAGCTCCCACGACCAGCGATGGAGCTTCGACATATTCCTATGCGCCGAGTGTTAGTGAAGACGCAGCGGAATCGCCACCGGAGACGCCGCATCGCGAGCGACTGCTGGAGATCGGCGCGATGTTCGAAGCAATTTCGGAAGAGCGGCTGAACGAGGATTTGGCTCGCATCCGCGGGGAAATTCGAAGTATCGACACAACTACGGTCCAGCATGACACGGACGCTTGCGCTTTGATGCACATGATGGGCTTCGCGATGGGTGAAGGGGACGAAGCGCCCGAGGTTTGGGCTTGGGCAAATCAACTGGCTAAAAACTTCCAAGAGAATCCGGCAGTGCTTTCGATGCTGGGCGATCTTGGAAATCGTTTGCGATTTGGACCCAACGAAGAATTTGGAGCGACGATCACCGCCGACCGGCTCGAGCCGTTGTTTCGCAAGGCGATCCAGCTGAAAGATGCAAAGTCGGGTACTTTCATGCGCGCTGGCGATCATTTTTTAGCGGAGCAAAACTTGGGCGAGGCCGAGCGATGTTACGCTCGCAGCTTTCGGCTTAAACGCGACTTAGGCGAAGTGGCAATCAAGCTCGCCACCCTGTACCGCGACACCGATCGGATGCGCGACGCACTGCATGTGCTCGACGTGTGTTTGCGTGAAGGAGCCGATGCGCCGCAAGTTGCCTGGGAAGCGGGTTTGACGGCGTTCACGTTGAAACGCTACGAAGTCATGTTGACCTATTTGGATCGATTCAAAGCCGAAGCGGGTGACCAACTATGGGTCGAGTATTACCGCGCGACGGGATTGTTAGAAACCGGCGAACCGGAGTTGGCTTTGCAGG
>JANPLP010000586.1:0-9803 GCA_031426595.1 Planctomycetia bacterium
ATTTATGCTGAACTTGCCGCTGCTCAGATGCTCAACCAAGCGTATCATGTAACCGGCTTGGATGGTGACACAGGAGCCATGGAAGCGCTCATCTCGAGGCTGGTTACCAAAGCGGGTTGGGATTACTTGGGACCGCAGTACATCAATGCGCACGGAACGGGTACTGACCAGAACGACCGCTGTGAGTTGCACGCAATTCGCAGTGCGCTGAAAGATCAAGCCGATGAGGTATTGGTCAGCAGCAACAAAGCGGTGCTTGGTCACTTGATCAACGCTGCAGGTAGTGTGGAATTGGCTCTTACAGCCATGGCACTGCGCGACGGATACGTTCCACCCACGATGCACCTGGATACGCCAGAGACGGTCGGGCAGATTGATTGTATGCCCAAACTGGGAGCGAAAACCGAGATTGATCGCGCGTTGAAATTGTCACTAGCGTTTGGCGGGCATCTCGTCGGCGTCGCTCTTCGCCGTTGTCCAATGGCTGAGCACCAACGCGAAGCAGTCCCTCTTCATCCGCAAGCGCTGGTGCGCACCGAACGCAAAGCGATTCGTCGCGCTGCGTAAGGATAAGCTGCAAGCTTTTCCACTTGCAAGTTGGCCGGACAGTACATTCCGAAAAGAACCTCCGCAGCGTTCTACTAACTTTTAAACCAGTTGTAACGCACGATGCAGTACAGCGTGTTGATCAGGTCCTTGACCCCAATCTTCTTACCTTCTTTCCAACTGCGGCAATGGTAGCTTACGCCGACTTCCTGAATGCGAACTTTCTGACCAGCAATCTTGGCAGTGATCTCAGGTTCGAACCCGAATCGGTTTTGTTCGATATGAATCTGGTTGAGCACATCGCGGCGAAAGGCTTTGTAGCAAGTCTCCATGTCGGTTAGCTGCAAGCCGGTAAGTCGATTAGACAGCGAAGTTAATAACCAGTTACCGAAACGGTGCACGCGAGAAGGATCTTGGTCGGCACTTTCGAGATAGCGTGAGCCATAGACGACATCGCTAGTGCCGCTTCGAAGTGGCTCGATTACTTTCAGAATATCGATTGGATCATATTCAAGATCTGCATCTTGCACGATGACATACTTACCACGTGCATGCTGAAAGCCCGTTTGCAGAGCTGCGCCCTTGCCGCGATTGATGTTGTGTTCAATGATTTCAACGTTATCTAAGTGCGCCAGCGCGTCTAGCGATTCACCGGTAGTGTCCGTGCTGCCATCATTGACGATGATGATCTGCTTGCTTATGGGCAGCCGATGTACGCGGTGCACGATTTCGGTGATGGTTTCCGGTTCGTTGTAAACCGGGATCACAATTGTCAGTTCTGGTCGGACGCTGGTGTAAGTCGCCTCGACGTGCTCGACCAATTCTTCGACGCGCGAGAGTTGAGCGGATGCGCGGTCAGCGATCGACTCCGCGGAAGCTTTGTGAGCTGCATTTTGGATCGCAGCTTGTTGTGCGAGTTGTTCTTGATTGAGCATGTGGCACTCGTTTCCTGTCAAAACATCCTGAGCGAGCCGAAACGCGGAGTCGTTCCGCACTGTTGAGATCTCTGTCCTGTTGCAACAGAGACTGCACTTACGAAATGTACCTCGCCGATGGTGAGGAACCCGCTTTCCGCATACTGAGCGGAGAGGGTTCCGATATTCGCAGAGCGGTGAAGCGGAAGCTTTGTTTCTGTCGCTACGTTACATACAGTTGCTATAACCTTGCATCCGCATTTTCGGCGCCGCGGTAACCGAATTTGTGACGAATCCGCGTTTTGCTCGCAAATCGATTGAAGTTTGACACGACGCGTTAATGGGTCGCTCGCAGGGCTGGACCCGCAAACCTGCAGGCGGTCGGCAAATGCATCGACGCGGTTCAACCCCTGAGTAGGCAAGTCTTAAGTTGCACTGATTGAGATTCCGCGGCGGCGGGCGAGTTCTTCCAAAGCGAATTGGAAGTAGGGGAAAGGAACGCTCGGGTTGCGATCAATTGCCCAGCGGTAGACAAGATTTACCATGGCGCGGGGAAGGCGGCCTTCGTTGACGGCTTGCGTCACACGATTGATATATTGCAGTTGTTCAGGGCGAGCGCAGCGAAGTCCGAACCGCAATTGGTCTTCAAGCTTGACCAGGTGCATGTTGTCGATCGAGTTGGCGAAATTGTTGCCATAACCCTCTTGAGCTTCGGCGTGTTCAACTAGGAGTACGTTGTTAACGCTGGACCCAGCCAGCAGTGCAATCGCAGCCTTTACCCAATTTCTACGAATCAACATGCGTGTACCTTTACCCACGAAGAAGAACTATACCAATTGCGAATTAGTCGAATCGGGGCGGTGGCGTCAAGCTCAAACGGGCAAAAAAAACAGGGCTGCGCATAGGAAACTGCTGAGCGGAGTGTTACATTGACATGCAACTAGTTGTTGGCGGAATTACTGAATCAGTCCTCGTATACAAAGAGTTGATGATGAGCACTCGTAGAGAATATTCTGAAAGTGTGGCAGCCCTATCCTCACCGATCCGCCGACGCTTCGCGTTATGGAGTTTAACCGTCGTGGGCGCCCTCTCGTCTACCGGCATGGTGTGCTTACAACCCTCGGCAGCTTGGGGATACGACGATCCTGCAGCCGAGAAAAAAGGGGACGAAGCGGAGAAGAAAACAGAAGAAGTTTTCAACCGCGAAGTTTTTAGCAAGCTGTTGTCGGGCGGAAAAATGGATGAAGCCGCAACAAAATTGGATGCAGCGATAGCGGATGCTCCCGATGATATGCAGCTGTGGAACATGGAACTTCAACTCGCCATGATGCTCGGCCGATCCAATGCCGACGAATCTAAGAAACGACTTGCCGCGCTGAACACGAAGCTGATGGCTAAAGATAAATTGGACTTAAGTGCTTCCATGTTGTTGATGCAAGCCACCACGATGCGAGTCCAATCCGATCGTACGTTGAACTACGAAGACCAATTGACGCTGATCGACGAAGCGGTAGGGAAAATCAAGTCGAGCGCGGCCGAGGATTCGCCAGTGTTAAAGTCGCTGATGCAGACAAAAGTCCGTGTGATGGTGCAGGCGGACAAAGAGACTGAGGCCAAATCATTGCTCGACGCAATGATTGAGGAGGCTCTTAAGTCGATTGACTCGGAAAAACCTGCGACCATTTCCGCCTACTCTTCCGTAGTAGCTCTTTACAATCTTTCGCTGAAAGAAAAGTTTCCTAGCGAAACGAAAGCGGTGATCGAAAACGCTGACAAGATGCTGCAAGCACGCATGGCGGACGAGAAAGCCACGCTGCAAGATTTCATGGCTTATATCAACATGAAAGGACCGATGGCGTCTTCCTTGGTCTATTCAGATCCGAAGCTTGGCGTGGCGATGGTCGCTGATATTGAAAAGGCGATCGAGGCGGCTAAGGAGCGTTTCGATGAAAAATCGCTCGCACCGCTCAGCATGCTCGAACGCAATCTTAAATCAACCAAGACTCAACTTGAACGAGCCATGTTGCGTGAAGAGTTGCTTGGCACGCAGGCGCCAGCGATCAACGCAGAACATTTCGTTGGTACACAACCCGTGAGCATGGATGACCTGCAGGGCAAAGTGGTGCTGCTCGATTTCTGGGCTGTTTGGTGCGGACCTTGCATCGCAACTTTTCCACACTTGATCGAGTGGCATGAGAAGTACGCGGACAAGGGGTTAGTGATCCTCGGTTCGACCAATTTCTACAACTACAAATGGGATGACGAAGCTGGCAAAGCCGTTCGTGGCGAAAGCGAAGGTTCGGTTACGCCGGAAGAAGAGCTAGCGATGCTGGAGAAATTCCGCGAATCGTACAAGCTGCACCACGGATTTTTCGTAAATGGAAAGGGGAGTGATTATGCTGCTTCATTCGCGGTTTCTGGCATTCCTCAAGCCGTCTTACTCGACAAACAGGGTAAGATTCAGATGATCCGAGTCGGTTCGGGCGAAGCGAACGCAAAGGCCCTTGAAGCCAAGATCGAAGAGTTGCTTGCCCAGTAAGCAGCGACCCTACAGAAGCAACAGTTACGCATGAATACCCCTGAAAACGCACTCGATGCGCGCCCTCACATACTGAACCTGGAAGAAACACAGATCCGCGAGTGGCTCAAGGAGCACGGCTACCCTGCGTTTCGCGCCGGTCAGTTATTGGGGTGGATCTACCAGCGACGGGCAGAATCGTTTGAAGCGATGAGCGATCTGCCCAAAGCGCTCCGCACAGAACTCGAGCAATCATTCCGCTTGTGGACCGCAGCCATTGCGGCTCATCAGCAAGCCGACGATGGCACTGAGAAACTGCTGTTGCGTTTATCGGATGGTGGCAGGATCGAATGCGTGCTGTTGCGTGAGGAGACACGCCGTTCGATTTGCGTCAGCAGTCAAGTCGGGTGTGCAATGGGCTGCGTGTTTTGCGCGAGCGGGCTGGATGGTGTTGAGCGGAATCTGACCCGAGGTGAGATTCTCGAGCAGATGTTAAGACTGCAGCGTTTGATGCCGGACGAAGAACGCCTAAGCCACATTGTCATGATGGGCATGGGCGAACCGCTCGCAAATCTGGAGCGCGTCTTAGCAGCCTTAGAAGTCGCCAAGGACCCCAAAGGCCTTGGGATCAGTCCGCGTAAGATCACGATTAGTACTGTGGGTCTACCTGCTGCTATCGAACGGCTGGCAAAGCACGCAACTCCTTTCCACTTGGCTATAAGTCTGCACGCGCCAAACGACAAGTTGCGCAATCAACTAGTACCGGTCAACGTTCGCATTGGTATCAAAGATATTTTGCGAGCCGCGGAGAACTACTTCAACGCAACCGGCCGACGGCTGACGTTTGAGTACGTATTGCTCAGCAAGATCAACGACACGCCAGCGTGTGCGCGCGAGTTGGTTGAGTTACTGGGTGGCCGCACTAGTATGCTAAACGTAATTCCATATAACCCAGTTGAAGGTTTGCCGTACGAGACGCCCACAGCAGACGCCATCCATCGATTTCGAAAGATTTTGGTCGAAGGCGGAATCAACGTTCTATTTCGACAACGAAAGGGGGATCGCATCCAAGCGGCCTGCGGTCAGTTGCGGCGGCTTAGGGCCGAACCGAATGAATCATTGCCAGTTATTCATTCGCTGGATAGCTGAACGTGCCCATCGAACACTTGCCACACTCGGCTTAAAATTGCACACAGTTCACATGTGTGTATCGTAAGTCCAGCGGATCGCTAGTTCAGTAGAACACTCGTTGGCTGGCCGATCGCACCGGTGATCGAGGCCACAAAGTGATTGCCGATCTGTCGCATAGCACGCGCCCACATTTCATCTTCGTTGGAGAAAACCAACTGAGGCGAAATCGGTAGGGGCAGCCATTTACCATGCCGCAATTCATTGTCGAGTTCGCCAGGTTGCCAAGCAGCTTGGCCGACGATGAAACGTACCTCAGCTTGGTCATCCACCTGCACAAGTTTTTGCAGATGCTCCAATTGAGCAGCCACATAAACGCCGTCCACGGAGGTGAATTCTGCTAAGTCGGGTCGGTTGTGAAGTGCGATCACAGGTCCAGACATGGGTCCACCAAAATGCAGCGTCCTCTGCGAGCCGGCGGTTTTGTTTTCACCGGCGAGGTGTCTCCAGAGTTCAGCGGGGCTTTCAGGGAGACTGCGGTTGAGAAATAGGCCGACAGAGCCCTCTTTACCGTGATGGACTAAAAGACAAACACTTCGCGCATACAACTCGTTGCTCCACGTCGGTGAAGCCACCAAGATGCATCCTTGAAAGTGATCCTCGATTTCCAACCGGTTATTCATCATCCCCCTCAGCAATTCAGGACAGTAGATTATGTCAACCTGGCAAGTTGAGTTCTTCAAGCAACGGTTTTGCAACTCGCGTGCCAAATTCATCCCTAGCCATGCAAGCCGCTGTTGGGGTCCGCATACCGAGCTAACCTGTGCCCTGTTTGAAAACTACCATACAATTCGTGTCAAACGCTCCGTTCTCGAAAATTGGAAGTAAGTTCAAGTGGAAATTCAGGATTTTCGTCGCAGCTATGAACTGAATGCGCTCGATGCGGCGACGCTCGAGCCCAATCCCACTGCAGAATTCCGCAAATGGCTGGCGCTTGCACATGCTACACCTGCGCCGCACTGGCTGGAGATCACGGCGATGACCTTGGCTACCGCTGACGGTACTGGTCGAGTGTCCGCCAGAATTGTGCTGCTAAAAACTGTCGACGAACAAGGGTTTACTTTCTTTACGAACTACCGCTCCGACAAAGCCGAACAGTTACTGGCGAATCCGCGAGCTGCACTCGTGCTCTACTGGCCGCACGTAGAACGGCAGGTTCGGATTGAAGGAATTGTCTGCCAAACCACCCCGGCGATAAGTGATCAGTATTTTCATGCGAGGCCGCGTGGCAGCCAGATCGGGGCAATTGTTAGCCCCCAATCGCAACCGGTGAGCGATCGCGATCAATTGGAAAGCAGGGCCGCAGAGTTAGCTAAACAATACACCGAAGATCAAGTCATACCACGTCCTGAATACTGGGGTGGATACTTGCTCAAGCCCGAACGCATTGAGTTTTGGCAGGGGCGACCGAATCGACTGCATGATCGGTTTTTATACTCGCGTAAGTTCGAAGACGCACTTCAGCAAGTTAGTTCCTCACAATCCGAAGGTTGGTCGCTCACCCGCTTGGCCCCTTAAGAGGATTTGAGAGCGGTCGAAGCGAAGGGCTGCGGGTCGCAAGGTGCGGGTCGCAAGTACAGTTAAGTGTGCGCTTCACCAACCTATCCATATCGATCAACGATAGAGCTTAGCAGACTCGATGTATACTTCGACGGCAGCAGGCACTTGATACCGAATGCTCATTGCGTGTCGCACTCGCTCACGAATTTCAGTGCTGCTGATTTCGAACTGAGGCACTTGGACTAGATGTTCAGCCGCTTGTTTGGCCTGATCTTTGGGCAAGTACGTTTGAATTTTTGCGAGGTCTGGGGTGGCGTGGCCACCTCGAGCTACGATCGCCACGAAGGCCAGTTCGCAGATTCGTTGTGGTTCGCGCCAGGCATGGAAGTCTGCGAGCGAGTCGGCGCCCATTAGGAAAAACAGATCGCTTGATGGACTTTCCGCTTTGATTTCGGCGAGCGTATCCACGGTGAATGACGGACCGCCTCGCTGCAGTTCGCGTTCATCGAGCTTGAAGTGAACATTGCCGCCGATTGCCAGCCGAATCATGTCGACGCGATGCTTAGCGTCCGTGGGCTGTTGATTCAATTTCAGCGGTGAGACGGCGGCGGGTACAAAACGAATTTCATCTAAATTCAAACGCTCGCGAACTAACTCCGCGATCAGCAAATGCCCGAAATGAATCGGGTCGAATGAGCCGCCGTAGATTCCAACACGCTGACGAACGGTCGTTTCCGACATATAAATAGGGCCTTAAAGGAATCGATCTCGTCGGGTCGAAGCGGATAACGAACAGGCAATCCATGAGCAAGCAGCAACCAGAACTGTTCCCCACAAATATTCCTCCATGGGAGCTGGATCTGCAAGGCGAATGTCGAGTGGCGAAAATTGTTTTTGCCGAACCTCCTCATGGTCCGCTTGACTACCTGGTGCCCGAAAGTCTGGTCGAAGAAGTACGTTTGGGAGTTCGTGTAAAAGTACCACTTGGCCGTGGCAATCGCGAAATGATGGGATATGTAGTCGCTGTCGAAATGATTCGCCAGTCGGCTAACGCGTTCAAACCGATCACTACGGTGTTGGATCCGGAACCGCTCTGCACTCCGAAGTTGCTCGAGTTATTTCAGTGGATGAGCCGCTATTACATTGCTCCGTTGGGACAAGTTTTCGAAGCAGCAGTGCCAGCCGGAGTGCGGGCTTCAGCCGGCAGTCGCGAGCGTGTGATGCTCTACCCTACTGCGGCGGCTAACAATGACGAAAAACTGAATCGACTTTCCCCGAAACAGCAAAGCGTTCTTCGGCAACTCATCCTGGCTGGCGGAGGAGTGACGATCGACCAATTGCAGAAGCTCGCAGAATGCTCAACGGGTCCGATTAGTTCACTGCGCGAGGCTGGTTACATCGAAGCTCGCAATGAAAGAGTCTTTGATGATCAAGGCCCGCGATTGCCGCGACCGCAGGGACCGCCGCTTGCCTTGAGTGTCGATCAACGCCAAGCCCTCGCGCATGTGCTGGACGCGCTTAACTCTGCCAAGCAACAGACAATCTTGCTGTACGGTATCACAGGCAGTGGCAAGACTGAAGTCTACATGCAAGCCATCCATGAAGTCTTGTCGTTTGGCCGACAGGCAATAGTTCTCGTGCCTGAAATTAGTCTCACACCTCAGACTCGCCAACGCTTTGTGCAACGTTTCGGGCAAGTGGCTGTACTGCACAGTAACATGAGTCCCGTGGAGCGGCACCATCAATGGCGCATGATTGCGTCCGGTCAAGTTCCAGTTGTCATCGGTCCGCGCAGCGCGATCTTCGCACCCGTGCCGCGGTTGGGTCTGATTGTGATCGACGAAGAGCATGAGCAGTCTTTCAAGCAGGATACTCTGCCACGCTATCATGCCCGCGACGTTGCTCTGCATCGATCCTTCCTCGAACAGATTCCGCTTGTCTTGGGTTCGGCTACACCTTCGCTGGAAAGTTGGCGTCGCGCTCAACTTGGCCAGTACCGTCTAGCGAATCTTCCAAGGCGTATTCACAATCGACCTCTGCCCCACGTAACGACTATCGATTTACGGCAGAGTTCATCGGAACCTTCGCGAGGGTCGCTCTCCCGGCAGTTGCAGCAAGGTATTCATGAGACGCTGGCTGTCAAGGGACAAGTCATCTTGTTGCTGAACCGACGCGGATTTGCGACTACGATTCAGTGCCCTTCCTGCGGAAACGTCGTTTCCTGTCCGGATTGCGATCTCCCGTTGACGCATCATCGGGATGGGGGCAAAGCTGTTTGTCATTACTGCGATTATCAGATCGGAACACCGCCTGTGTGTCCGAAGTGCAACTTTGATGGCATCCGATTTAGTGGACTTGGAACGCAGCGACTGGAGGTTGAGGTTCAACAGCGATTTCCTAAGGCCACAATCGCTAGGATGGATAGCGACACGATGCGTAAACCGGGAAGTCACGAGCGAGTCTTTACTGAGTTTCGAGAAGGTCGAGTCGACATCTTGTTGGGGACTCAGATGATCGCCAAGGGATTGGATTTTCCCAACGTCTTGCTGGTGGGAGTCATCAATGCTGACAGCGCATTGCATTTTCCTGATTTCCGGGCGGCTGAACGTACATTTCAGTTGGTGACCCAAGTCGCGGGCCGCACAGGTCGAGGTGAGAAACCCGGCCATGTGATGGTGCAAACATTTTCACCTGACCATCCTTCGATTCTCGCGGCATCCAAGCACGACTTTATGGGCTTTGCTGCAGAGGAGCTAACCAAGCGCGAACAATTTGGATATCCGCCGTTCGGCTGCTTAGCCCGCGTCATCATGCGCGGTCCGGACCTGACTGAGGTCGAGGAGTTCGCCGAATCGTTTGTAAAACGATTGCAGGCGACTCGCCAGCAGCAAGGGATCGACTGCCGCATCCTGGGGCCCGCGCCTCCGCCGCTCGCGAAGCTCCGAGGCAAATATCGTTTCCACGCGCTGATGATGACTGCTCAAGCTGAACCATTGAATCGCTTGATCGTTCGCACCATCGCTGAGATCAAACCCCCCAAGGAAGTTCAGTATGTGATAGATATCGATCCGCTCGACACGCTTTAGCATCCCGCGGCTTCGAGGTAGCAAACGTCTGGTGCTTTGTCCAGCTTAAAT
>JANPLP010000587.1:0-5647 GCA_031426595.1 Planctomycetia bacterium
GCCGTTGGCCACCGCAGTGGTCACATCCGCGATGTTGCGAACCTGCGCTGTGAGGTTGGTCGCCATCGCATTCACGGAATCTGTTAAGTCCTTCCAAGTTCCGGCAACACCGCGCACTTCGGCTTGTCCGCCGAGCTCCCCTTCAGTTCCGACTTCGCGCGCGACTCGTGTGACTTCGGATGCGAAACCGTTCAACTGATCGACCATCGTGTTGATCGTGTTTTTCAGCTCAAGGATTTCTCCTTTAACATCGACAGTGATCTTTTTTGACAAGTCGCCATTGGCCACGGCCGTTGTCACTTCAGCGATGTTGCGCACTTGGCCTGTCAGATTCGAAGCCATGAAGTTGACGTTGTCAGTCAGGTCCTTCCATGTTCCTGCCACACCGCGCACTTCGGCTTGACCGCCAAGTTTCCCTTCAGTTCCCACCTCGCGCGCAACACGCGTTACTTCTGATGCGAATCCGTTCAACTGATCGACCATCGTGTTGATCGTGTTCTTCAACGCCAGAATTTCACCTTTCACATCGACCGTGATTTTGCGCGACAAGTCTCCCTTGGCCACCGCAGTCGTCACTTCTGCAATATTGCGCACTTGACCTGTCAAATTTGACGCCATGGAGTTCACTGAGTCAGTGAGATCTTTCCAAGTTCCAGCGACGCCACCCACCTGAGCTTGACCACCCAGTTTGCCTTCGGTACCGACTTCGCGCGCCACACGCGTAACCTCGGAAGCAAACCCGTTTAGCTGATCGACCATCGTATTGATAGTCTCTTTGAGCTCGAGAATTTCACCCTTCACATCGACCGTGATTTTGCGAGATAAGTCACCGCGGGCGACGGCTGTCGTTACCGTAGCGATGTTGCGAACCTGTGCAGTCAAGTTCGTCGCCATCGCGTTCACTGAATCCGTGAGATCCTTCCACGTTCCCGCCACACCCGGCACCACGGCTTGGCCACCCAGGCGCCCGTCCGTTCCCACTTCGCGCGCCACCCGCGTTACCTCGGAAGCAAACGATCGCAGTTGATCCACCATCGTGTTGATCGCTTCTTTTAACTGCAAAATCTCGCCGCGCACGTCCACTGTGATTTTTTTGGAAAGGTCTCCGTTTGCAACGGCAATGGTTACGTCGGCGATGTTGCGGACCTGGGCAGTCAAGTTACCTGCCATCTGGTTTACTGATTCGGTCAGCTCCTTCCAAACTCCCGACACACCCTTCACTTGCGCTTGCCCGCCGAGCTTTCCTTCGGTTCCCACTTCGCGCGCCACGCGTGTTACTTCCGAGGTGAACACAGCCAACTGTTCGATCATTGAGTTGACGAGCTTAGCAGAGCGTAGGAACTCGCCTTTGAGTGCGCGACCGTCAACCTCCAACTCCATCGACTGTCCAAGGTCACCTTTAGCTACCGCACCGATCGTTCGTGCCACATCAGTCGTTGGGCGAACCAAGTCATCCAGCAAAGTATTCAGCGATTCCAGCTTGTCGGCCCAACCACCACGCGTGCCCTGCAAGGAAATTCGTTGCCCCAGCCGACCTTCTTTGCCGACCGTAACGCTCAACTTGGCTATGTCACGTGAGATGCGATCTTCGTGCGAGATCGTCTGATTAAACGCGTCCGCAATCATTCCCAGCGTGCCTATCCAATCGGCCGGCAGCCGCTTTGAAAAATCGCCATCGCGAAACGCAACCATAGCAGCTAACAGTTGTCGCGATTGGACTTCTGTAAACTGCGCCTCGTCTGCATTAACTCTCTCTTTGTTCGGCGACTGGCGCGCTGGACTTCGCGTTACGCTTTTGTCTTTCTTGGGAGGAGTCGAAACGCCTTCAATAGACAACTCAGAGTCTTTCATATACGTCTCAGGCAGGCTTGGTGGGAGAACTATTTGAAGCCGGTAAGTCAACGCACATTATGCACAATGCTGCCTTTTGCACTTACCGAAGTTGAATGAATACGCGTGTCGCTTTTACGTCGCGTGACGCGATCATAAAAGCTTCCGTGCCACCTTCAACATACCAGCCCTCTTGCACATTGCACGTGCAGTTTCTCAATTCAGAATGAGATTTTCGCCCACGCTTCGTCGCAGCCTTCCACGTTGGTTGATCATAAACCGAAGTGGTAGGTGAACCGCCAACCCTGGCAGCAGGCTGGTCGATTTTCATGCAGTGAATAGTCAACTAGTCATTGTTGCTAACGAACTCCATCTGCTCGCTGGTATGGATTCAATTCCATCGCGCAGTTACGCTCAAAACATGACGTTTAGGGTGGTGCGCCTTGAAGTGGTATTCAAGTACCGACACATATTATTTCGATCTCGAGCAGTATGGCTAACGAGTTTCCAGCAGCAGTCAAAGCATTCGTCGCGGCAAATATAAAGTCTGTTGCAGACTTGGAAGTCGTAATGCTGCTGCGCGACCATCGTGATCGCTGTTGGACCGCCAATGCTGTAGGAAAACGGCTTGCAACCAACCGAGATATGGCTGCAATGCAACTCAATAAACTGCGAGACCGCGAGTTACTCATTTCGACTAATGAAGCGGCTGAAGAGTCATACCAATTTCAACCTGCGCCTCACTTAGAAGCCGTGGTCGAAGAACTTGCGACTCTCTATCGGCAACGACCCGTCCGCGTAATCGCCGAGATTTACACCGAACCCGTCGATAGCGTGCGAACATTCGCGGATTCGTTCAGATTGAGAAAGGATAAATGACATGTCAGGATTAGTTTACATCTTATGTGCTGCGACGAGCTTTCTTTGTGCGGTCCTGCTTCTCCGTAGCTACTTCAAGACACGCGTACGATTGCTGCTTTGGAGCGGTTTGTGCTTTGTCGGGTTGACGCTCGACAACTCATTGCTCTACGTCGATCTTGTGGTATTACCGGATGTGCCGATTGGTACTTGGCGACGTTTACCAGGTTTCGTGTCGATCTCGTTGCTGATATTTGGACTGGTCTGGGAAGAAAAATGAACAACAGCGTGCAACGGATGACTGGAAAGGAGCGACGATGGAACAGTTTATAATGGGCGCCATGGCGATGGCGTCGTTCATCGTCGGTCTGTACTTTCTACGGTTCTATCGCGACACTCGCGATCGATTGTTCCTGATCTTTTCAATCGCTTTCTGCCTGCTAGGTATCACCCGAATCGCGCTAGCAGTATCGATCGATTACAACCGCATTTCGAGCGATGAGCATCAATTCATTTACCTCTTCCGGCTCGCCGCGTTCGTCCTGATACTGATCGCGATCGTCGACAAGAATCGCAAACGGTGATAGAAGGTACGAGCGCACGTATTTAAATCGCATAAGGTAGCGATTGTCCCTGGATACCTGCGATTAAATTGCGTGCCGCACGATCGGCCATCGCGTCGCGGGCGGTTATGGTCGCGCTACCGATGTGCGGAACGATCAAGCAGTTGTTGAGTTGCCGTAGGGGACTATCGGCAGGCAGTGGTTCCGGTTCGCAAACATCCAAACCAGCACCAAAAAGCCGTTTGTTGTGCAATGCGTCATAAAGTGCAGCTTGATCGAGTATCTCACCGCGAGCGGTGTTGATCAGCACCGCAGTCTGCTTCATCAGCGCAAGCTCCGGTGCACCGATTAGTTTTTTTGTCTCTACCGAAAGCGGCACATGCAAACTAACGAAGTCGCTTTCCTGAAGCAGCTCGGCGAGTTCCACGTGGCGGGCGGCGTACCGTCGATCGAAGTCTGGTTTCGAACTGCGGGACGTGTACAAGACTTTCATTCCCCATCCGCCCGATAAACGTTGTGCAACGGCGCTGCCGATCCGCCCAAGTCCCACAATGCCAAGCGTCTTCTGCGTCAGGTCGAGCCCCATCCAACCGAGCGGTTCCCACGTCTTCCATTGATGCTGCTCAACCGCTCGCCAACCCTCTGGCAAGCGTCGCGTTACAGCCAATAGCAACGCGATCGCGATATCGGCCGTGGCCTCTGTGAGAACGCCCGGTGTGTTACCGACTGCAATGCCGCGTTTTTTCGCTTCTGCAACATCGATGTTGTTGTAGCCGACCGCAAAGTTGCTCACCACCTTCAGCCCCTCTCCCGCCGCTTCAAAGACTTCACTATCCACTCGATCGCTCAGCAAGCTCAGTAGGCCCGAACATCCCTGGACTCCGTCGAGCAGTTCCTTGCGTGTGGGAGGCAAAGCCCCCTCGTGCAACCGCACTTCAGCATGCTCGGCGATTAAGTTCAAACCGACGGTAGGAATGCGACGAGCTACGAATACGAGCGGCTTGGACATTATATTTTTCTATCATCGAGGGTCGAACGTGAACGATTACGGCTACTCTGCAAACCTAAAGTTCGCACATCTGGGCGCGTTCAATGAACTACAGTGATTAAAATAGTGATTACTCTAGTGATTAAACGTCCGCAGCAGTTTGCGGCCACGGAACATAGAGAGTACAAGATCGGGCGTGAGCGCGGTTGGATGCTCATTGGCTGGATAGCTAAGCAACTCGAGACCGTCGGTAACGGCATAAAGTCGCTTGCCGTCGTGCTGCACTATTGCCAGCAGCGAGATTTCTCCGAGGAAAAATGTGAGCGCAATAATTTGCTTTACTTCGCACGCTCGCTCTTCAAGTGACCGTACCAATCGATCCGCTTCGCGACGTTGATCTCGATTGAGCAACGCTTCTGGGACTTCATAAATATCGTCGTGCTCCGCCTGCCATCCAGCGAAAACTGCATAAATGTCATCTGCGGGAATGTTGGCGAGATCAGAATTGAATGAGCAAGTCAACGGCCCAGCGATTCCAATGTTGCTGAGCTGACCGGAAGGCAGGACGTAAGTGTAACGAAATAGATAACAGTCGCGAGGCTCTTCAAAACTTGGCCAGTACTGAGTGCGTGAATCGAATAACTCCATCTCGTGGGGAGAGATCCCGAAGCGGTCGCCGGCCGCCAACCAACTCGCCAATTCAGCTTCAGCAATCGATTGCGGCAAGCGCAATTCGGCTTCAATCTCTTCAGCGAAACCAAGCTCTTCGGCATATGCAATCGCGCGCAATCTCGCCACGCGATCTTCCGCCAAGTCGATCAATCGAAGCTTCCCGGCTGCATCACCCAATCGCGCCAGGGCTCCCGCGGCCTCTGTCTGCACTCGTCGGTGCGACAAGCCCAACGTTTTCAACAACTGCTCATTCGCAGTGTTATCCCCAATCAAACCCAGCGCATCACACAACGACACCGTCAATGCGACACTTTCATTTAGCACCTTCTGAATGGATTCAACATCGTCGCCAAACTTAGCCGGATTCTCCTCCATCAACCGCAATCGATTCGTCAAGTTGGCGAGCAGGCCCAGCAAACTTTCAACGCGATCTGAATAAGGGTGCTCGGTAACTTTTCGCGTCCGAGTGCTGTAGTTGGCAAGGTCGAGCAGCGCGGACATGGTGGCTGGATGAACAAAGCCATCACCCATGCGGTCAAAAAACAATTCCAGCAAGCTGCCCTCAAGCTGCCACAGTGGGCTGAGTGCTATTGCGACTGCTTGCATCTGCTCAGGCGGTTGTTCAGTCAGCGTAGCCGCGAGCGCATCGATCGACTCTTCGTCGGGCTGCATGGCTAACATCTGCAAGCAATGCGCAGAAGCGATCGGGTCGACCGCCGATAGCATATCGCCCAAG
>JANPLP010000588.1:0-5323 GCA_031426595.1 Planctomycetia bacterium
AGTGCCTGGACATGAACCTTTTCCTAATGCTCTAGCGGCGGGCAGAAAGATCTTCTTTTAGCACGTTCGCCAGTAATTCGGTAGAAGTTTGGTCCAGTAATCGACTCTTTTATGATCGTGAATAGCTAAGAAAGCCAGGGTTGAGGGGTGAAGATTGCGTGAAGTTTGGTTTCGGCAGATTCAATCGAGCGGATCTAGCGGGAGCTGGACTTCAAAACAGCTGCCTACATTGGGTTCGCTGGTAACAGAAATCGAGCCTTCGAGGGCCTGCACTAAGTGCTTGACGATCGAGAGCCCCAAGCCGGTACCGCCGGTGTCGGTCGTGCGAGCTTTCTCGACTCGATAAAATCGCTCGAAGATGCGAGCCAGCTCCTCTTTGTCGATGCCGATCCCGGTATCGCGAACGCGGATGGTAAGCCGAGTGTTGGATGCGGCAACTTGCAAGCTAACATGGCCTCCCGCGGGGGTGTAGCGGACGGCGTTCGAGAGTAGGTTACTGACGACTGTCTGCACGGCTTCAGGATCGCTCTGTATAAACATGGGTTCCGTGGGAAGCATTTTTTCGAGCGTGATTTGCTTGGCTTTGGCCATCACATCCGCAGCACCCATGCAACTTTCAATTTCCGATTGAACTTCGAAGCGGACGCGTTTGAGCGTCGCGTTGCCCGCCTGTACCCGAGCCAATTGCAGCATGCCGGTGATCAGTCCGTTGATGCGATCCGCTTGCGACAGAATCCCAGATAGAAATGTCTGAGTCGCTTCTGGGTCCTCGGTCGCGCCCATTTGCAGTGTCTCCGCGTACGCACGAATGGCGGCTAGCGGGGTTTTAAGTTCATGTGACGCGTTGGTTACAAAGTCGCGACGCACAGATTCGATTCGCTTAAGCAGCGTTTCGTCGCGCACTGTCATCAGTGCGCCGATACGATCATTGCCGAGCTGAACTGGTCTGACGAGAACTCGCAATGACAGCAGTTCGCTGCCATGTTCGAAGCTCTCCTCTTGGGGCGTCAAACTTTTAAGAACACGTTCAATAATAGCGACGACGCGCGGCGCGCGGACAACCTCAACTAAGGAACGATACAGGTAAGCTTCGGTCGAGACCCCCAGCAACCGAATCACGGCAGCGTTAGCCAGGAGGACGCGGGAGTTATCGTCTACGGCTAATACACCTTCTTGCATGTTGCCCAGCACCAATTCGTTGCGCTGTAGATTGCTTTGCAACTCTCCAAGCCAGTGGTTGATGGCGTCACGCAAGATAGAAAGCTGGATTGCCAAGTCGTCGTCGGTCGCCAGGTCCGAGGGCAGTTTGGCTTGGGAGCTATCGGTAACGCTTCGAGTGGCTTCGATCCAAGGTTGAAGCGCAACTTGCTTGCGTTGTTGGTGTCGACGGAGGGTTCCGCCGGTGATGGCAATAATGGCTATGCCGAGTAAAAAGGTCACGAACCATAGACTCCACCAAAGTTGGTAAGTGAATGCGAAATCGGTCAACCGTGTCACTCGAACTCCCACAATCGATTGGGTGGTGGGCGTTCGCGTTGCGATAGCGACGGAACGACTAATTCGCCATTGCCCAGTGGGGAGCGCGGTCCAGGTATTGGCGGCAACTGAGGGTTCGTCGCGGTTGACAAGTTGGGGATCGGTCGAGCTTGGCGAGCTAAAGAGAGGGACGATGTCGACTTTCCAGCGGTCCTCCAGATTGCTCCATCGAGGGTCGCTTTCCCAGGGTTCTTGCCAGTCGATTTCGGCGCACAGGGAAGCGACTAGCGCCGCGTTGCTAACCATGCTTTGGTTTGCTGCCGCTCGGGTCACAGCGTCGAGCGAATAAGCGCCCACTACGCCCAGGGCAGTGGTCAGTAAGAGCCATATTATCGAAAGGCTGAAAAGGTGACGCATCTTATAAGGGGCCAGAAAACTTATACAGGGCCAGAAAACGGAAGTCGGAATGCTAGCGGTGGCTGTCATGCTTGGCGGACCGAGCATAGCGGGAAAGCTTCGCGACGGACAGACGCCGCCAAGCCATGGAGTAGAGTGCAAAAACCGCTGTTTGGTAGGCTTTTTTGCGATGGGGCGGGGGTTCTTAACTGCCTGCCCGGTTTAACGAATGCGCGCCGACTGTTCGCTAGTTTGGTCGCATGCCAAACATGGTTCCCAAACGGCAACAAGAATTGCTGGGAGGCAACGAATACAAACCTGTGCAGGATCTATCAATTGAGGGTACTGGGACTTTAGACGGCTTTTTTAGGCAAATTCTTCAACCATGAAGTTTTTGCTGTGACAAGTTTTCGGGGAACCGGGCCAATGTAGGAAGCGTTAACTCATCGCCTGCATCGGAATAATCTTGTCTTTGGGATGAATGATGAAAACGGCGGTTGTGAATTTTAAAAAATGGTTGGGACTGTGTGTTGCGGCCATAGTACTTTTAGCGGGTTGTCGTGACTCCCAATTTGCGCGAAATAGCGTTGAAGCGCCAGTTGCTCAGTTTTATGGAGACTTGCGAGCACCGCACACGGCGGCTGTTCGCTGGCAGGTGGTTGACCAGGCGTTGATGGAGCGCGTGTGCGCCACGAAGTCACTGCGAGAGTTGAGTGTGGTAACGGCAAAACGCGATGGGACTCCAATTCTGCCTCAGATAGCGAAGCTGCCTAAGTTAGAAACACTGACCATTATTGAGGCGCCGATCCACGATGATGAGTTGAGTGCCTTGAGTGAATTGTCTAGCTTGACTTCGCTGGAGTTGTCGCGAACGGGTATCTCTGGAGCAGGCTTGAGGCATTTGACCAAGTTGCGATTAAAGCGGTTGGTGATACGAGAGAAAAATCTGACCGCGGAAGGTTTAGAAGCGATCGCGAGCATGAGTGAGTTGGAGGAACTGGAACTGTCACTACCCGACATCCAATGGGCTGACATGCCCAAGCTGGCATCGACGAAGAGTTTGCGTTTGGTCACACTGGCTGGCGGGAGCTATAGCTTTCGCGAACACGGTGGGCTGAAGTGGCTGAGCGGGGCGAAGAATTTGGAAAGGTTGAACTTGTCGGGTGGAAATTTGAATGATCGAACGATGCAGACCGTTAGTACCTTTGAGCGCTTGCGATGGATCACTATCGGCCCAAGTTTGATCAGCGAAGATAGCCTGAAATACTTTACTCAGTTGCAGCATTTAAGCTTTGTCGAAGTCGCTGACCTAGACTTTTCACAAGCTGCTGCGATGGCGCGGTTGGCTGATCGTGCTGAAGAAGAACCGTTGGCAAAACCGCTGCGGGGATAGCGGCGTTCGGTCTACATTAGGATCTTGATAGTGCGGCGTGGTGTTGAGGATGGCTCGATAAGCGCTGCATACTGGATTACGGCATGCTGGATTACTGCATACTGGATTACGGTGAATCCATAAACCAGAATCCAAAGCGTTGTTCACCTAATTGAAAAGCGCTGTTGGGCGTTAATTGGATTTCCATGACGCGGTACCAAACGCCATTTTGCGATTGATTGTCTTGGATGGCCCATGCGCCGTCCGGTTGTTGGACGAGGGTTGCATGTTCGGCATCTAAGTAAGGATCGGTTACAAAAGAAGGGAGGCCACAAGGCGGTTTTTTACCGATGACTTCTTTGCGACCGCGGAACCACCATTGCTGCCCAACGCCTTTGGTGGCGTGGATCAATCCGGCCCGGCCATTCTGAGTGCTGAAGCGATAACGTTCTTGACCGAGAAACAATTCATCGTTGTTTTTCAGCACTGTGCTGTCGCTGCGCACAAACGACCCATTGGTACTTTTCTGATCGACCAAATACCACTTGAAATGGTCGCCCACACGGCGTCGCTGAATCTCTGCATGGCGGCCTGACATCCACGAGTCGTGTAAGACGATCAAATCGCCATCGATGCGACCGATGCGAAATCGGTCTGCGAAAACGGGATAGGGCGTATAGTGAGCGGAGCCGTCGTGAAAGAGTTTTACCACCGCCATGGGTGGCCTGACAGTGGGGCGATAGAGCGGTGTTTGGTTCGGTGCTGATTTTTGGGGAGCGACCGAATCGCCGATGATCAAGGTTCCCCGGACGTCGGTGTCTAGTTGCTGCTCTTCCATCGTAAGTCGCAGTTCGACCGCGGATCCAAAGCCTTCGCCCTCGGGCGGGAGTTCGTACGTCTGGGCAAGATCGCCAAGCGTCGCTGCTGGGGGGCCGCATTCGGCATGTTGTCGAGCGGCTTCAACTAATCCGAGCCGCTTAAGTTGTACTTGGAGATCTTCGCGAATTTCTGGATATTCTTCCAGGACTTGTTCGTCTGTTAGAACCTCGCCTGCTTTTCGGCGTGCCCCCACCGCCATTGCGACCCGCACAGCCATCGACTCTGAGTCATCTTTCTGAGTTGACACTTTCAATTCATTCTCATTGTCTGCTCGACGTGGTTTCGAGCCTTGGTTTCAGAGTCGGGACACGGGCTGTTTGAACACGGGCCAGTTGAACACGGGCCGTTTGAACACGGGCCGTTTGAACACGGGCCCTTGGCGCTTGTGCGGAACCTGGAACCTACTGTTGGATAGGGTAATTGCGAGCGAAGTGGGTTATTAGAGAACGGGGTTATTAGAAGTGGGTTATTTGAACGGGGTGACTAAATGAAATGTGAGAGACGGATCATTGCTTTCCGTGTTTTATCTTGGCGCGTTGGCGCAAGCCTCTATTGGCGGCGGGGATTGTGGTGAGTTTGTTAGCGACTTCATCGAGGCTCAACTGATCGAAGTAAAGCTGCTGAATAACTTCTTGGTATTTGGTACTAAGGTTTGAAACGGCCACGCGGAACGCTTGAGTCAGTTCCCGCCCGCGATCAAGCTGGTTCGACCGTCATCCGCTACGGCTAGTGAGGTGAGCAAGTCTTAAACACGGTCGCCTGGGATCGTTGGCCGCGGCGACGGAAATCTTACAGCGTAGGTGCAACAGGGTTAGCGCACGCCTTCGTGAAATTCTTATTTAAAGCAATTTAGCTGGCAAAACCTCGTCTGTAAAGCATTTTAGTGTTGACTTAGCTGGTGAGAGCTACGGAAGGGCAGCCGAACTCCACCTGAGTTGCCGTACGCAGAGGTTCAAACGACTCAGCTAACTTTGCAGTGAGTTTTAGCAGTTTCTCGTTGCCGATCGGCCGCAGCCAACATGCCTAGCGCTGACGCCTGCAGTTCGGAAGCACTCGATCAACGCCGCCGCTTCCGAGTGGTCGCTGCCTCGCAGATTTTAGTGACGACGCGCTGGGACGCGCTCGGCCAATGGTCTGTGGACGTTACCCGTCAAGCTGTAGCGGCCGGCAATTGGCAATCTAAATCGCCAAACTGAAGTG
>JANPLP010000589.1:0-12529 GCA_031426595.1 Planctomycetia bacterium
CTGCACGTCGACCGGCAATCCGGTGCAGAGCTTTCGCAAGCGAACTGGAGAATCCTGTTCAATGGTTCGCAGTAATGCAGGACCTTCGGCACCGGTAAATGCAGGCTGCAGACTCAGCGCTTCGTACAGCGTTGCTCCAAGCGAATAGATGTCAGTGCGATGGTCGATCAACGCGGCGCGTCCCGCCACCTGCTCAGGACTCATGTATCGCATGGTTCCGATCATCTCGCCCGTGCGCGTCAATGGCCTTTCGGTTTGAAATCGAGCTAAACCGAAATCCGCTAACCATAGTTTGTCTTGTAAATCTAGGAGTAAGTTCGAAGGCTTGATATCGCGATGAACAACTCCATACTCATGCGCGCGATGTAGCGCCTCAGCCACTTCGGCGAATTGCTGCAACAGCTTCGTCAAGTGAGCTGTCACGAGTCTTCTCGGCAACCCAAGTGCCACTGCTGGTTGCTCTAAAGTCTCAGATTTTTCTGAACCGTTTCGGCTCTTTGAAATCACTTGATCAAGCGACTGGCCGGTGATGTATCGCATCGCGTAGTAATGAATGCCATTATCCAATCCAATCGAGAAAACCGGCACGATGTTGGGATGTTCCAGTTGCGCCGCGGCGCGAGCTTCGTTCTTAAATCGCTCGATGTACTTCG
This sequence comes from Planctomycetia bacterium, assembly GCA_031426595.1. Taxonomy (GTDB): domain Bacteria; phylum Planctomycetota; class Planctomycetia; order Pirellulales; family Pirellulaceae; genus Aureliella. The sequence goes on from JANPLP010000589.1 coordinate 654, forward strand.
GTTCTAGCAGTGATGCAAACGGCAATAACTTCACAGCCACCATGCGGTCGAGCGAGATTTGTTGCGCGAGATAGACGATGCCCATCCCGCCACGACCCAATTCTCGAATCAAGCGGAAGTCGCCCAGTTGTTTGCCGACCATCTCTGACGCTGGAACGTCGCCGACAACCAATCGATTTAGATCGTCCAGTTTTGAAAGGTATTCGACGAGAGCTTCGCCAAGTTCCGGATGAGCAGCGATCAGGTCGCTGCGGTCGGTGGCTTGGCCGGCTTCCATCTTGCGCAGATATTCATCCAGGACTTCCGTTAACCGTTCTTGCTGTGACGGAGTTAGTCGCCGCAGAACTTCGGGATCATCGCTGATGTCGGTATGAGATCGATCCGTCACTTGTCCAAGCCAGGAAAAGAGGTCGCTTTCGCCATTTGCCGCTCCAGCCGCAACGACTCGCGCGGCCTTTCAATTCATCATACATGAAGTCAACCCGCGCGAGACAACGTGCCTGCACACGACCGCCTCCAGCCGAACCGCATTCCATCCGCAAAATCAAAAAACTCGCGCTGAAATCCGGACATCAACGACTCTCGTTCAAGAAACCGACTGCCGTCAAACCTTTCGACATTCGCTCAGGCGGCTATAATCGATGTTCGAAAGCTCCCCGCTTTTCCCAACGCAGTTCGTTCAGCCTCCCCAAGCACAGCTCCGTCTAAACATCTACAGCATCGCCTCGTATTAAAATGACACTTACTTCAGTTAAACTTTGCGCCGCCTGGCGACTCAGACTTGCATTAATATGCACCTTTCTCACGCCATTGATTTCACCTGACTCGCGATGGTGCCGGGCGCAAGATAAACCCGATGTCACCACTACCAGTCCCGCTTCGGCAGCCGCATTCGCCACGAACTATGCGGAGCCAGTGGTGGCACGCGTTGAGATGAAGTTGATGCTCAATGAAAAAGCCATTGATACGATCGAGAAGGGAGACTTACTCACCGTAACCGGCGAGCGCGCGGACTCGTTGGTGATACAGACATTCAATGGTCAGAAGGGCGCTGTTTCGAAAGCAAACGTGGCTCGACTGGCTGAGTCGGTGGGGATCTACGATGAATTGATCGAAGCGAATCCTAAGGAAGGTCGGCTGTATACACTGCGTGCGGGCGCACACTGGGCATTAGCTGACAATGAACGCGCGTTGGCTGACTTTAACAAAGCGATTGAGCTCGGTTACAAAGAGGCTCATGCATTCTCAAGTCGCGGGTTGTATCACGCGGCGGTCGGCGAGTACGATGCGGCCATCGCTGACTACACTCGCGCCATTGATAAGGATGCCAAGGACGATGTTCCATTGGTGAATCGCGCGAGTGTATTCATGTCGATGGGCAAGTATGAGGATGCCGCCGCCGATTACACAAAAGCTCTGGCGATCGACGACAAGAATGCAGTGTATTACCAGCAACGCGCGATCGCGCGCAAGTTGCTCGGTAACATCGACAAGGCGATCGAAGACTATGACCAAGCCATCGCGATGGAGCCCTCCAACGTGGCGGCGTGGATGGGTCGCGGTTTTATCAAGTTCCAACTAGGGAAGAGCGAAGAAGCGATTAATGACTTTAGCAAGGTGATCGAACTTGCGCCCGGAACCGCCGTCGCATTCAACAATCGCGGTTTCAATTACCAATTGCTCAAGCAGTATGACAAAGCCGCCAAGGACTTTGAGGAAGCGTTGAAGTTGGCGCCCAAGTATCTTCTCGCATTGCAGAACCGTGGTTGGCTGCTCACCATTTGCGAAGACAAGAGCATCCGCAACCCTAAAGTGGCCATCGAGATCGCGACCAAGGTTTGTGAAATGAGCGACTTTCGAGATGTCAGCGACCTCACGTTGCTCGCCGCCGCACACGCTGCCAACGAAGAATTTGAACGGGCAATCGGTTGGCAGGAAAAAGTAGTTGAGCTTGCACCAGAGCCACAAAAGTCAGTCGCTAAAAAAATTCTCGAGCTCTATCAAAAGAAATTGCCGCTTGATCCGCGGTTGCTCGAAGTGGGCGCCACCGAAACATCGGCTGAGAAAAAAACTGTCGATTCGCAAGCGGCTCCTGACAACCCCGCACCTGAAAACTTGAAGGGCGGACAGCCTGCGTCGGGCGAAAAGCCTGTTAAGTAGACAATTGGGTCGGCTGGAATCGGTACTCATGAATGATCGATTTCAACTACGGCTCAAATCTATTTCGAGGGCCGCTGCCAATTCGATCACATGCGGCATCTGCACCATACTGTGATGGTGACCGCTGACATAGCGAACATGAACTCGAGCAGCCACAAAACGCCAGCCGCGATCCGGCGCAATGCGTTGCTCAAACGGGACCTCGGTCGGGCGAATCAGAGTCAACTCGCCAGGATAAGGTCGCACCTCATAGCGAGTTGCCAGTTCCATGTGATGATGAAAGAGCGATTTGAGGTCCTGCAAAACTTGCGCAATCACTTCTGGCGGCGTATCCTCCTGCAGCACACCTAAACTTTTGGCGTGTTGCCACAGCAATGGAAGCTGCTCGTCCGGATGCAGTTCATTCAACTCCTTGAGCGACAGATTAACACCATACTCGCTACCTGCACTGACCAATTCATCGGTCGGAACCAGTTGAGACGCACCGTCTGGAATCGCCGTATCTAGCAACAGAAGCTGCTCGACCTCCTGGCCGCTCGCAATTAACTGAGTCGCCATCTCAAGCGCGAACAAGCCGCCGAGCGACCAGCCGCCCAATCGGTAAGGTCCGTAAGGTTGCGCCGTTTGCAGTGCAGCGATGTAGTCAGTGGCTGCCTCTTCGATTGTCTGCGGGAGCGGTTCGTTGCCATGCAAGCCTCTCGAGCGAATTGCGATCAACGGCTGTTGCGGATCCATTCTGGCAGCTAACTCGCGATAGCACATTACGATTCCACCGGGCGGATGGATCATGAAAATCGCTCGACGGTTACCGGTCAGCTTCAGCGGTGCAAGCAACGGATGCATCGCGGCGGCGCTGTTCGATGTCACCATCGAACGATTTGAATCGACTCGGCCTACGTAGGCAGTGACAGAGCTGAGTCCAAAACGTTCGGCAATGTGCACTTCATAAAGCTGTGCGATTCGCTGCGCGATATGCGAGATATCCGCTAAATCAAAGAGCAATGATGTGGGCACGTGCACGCCCAAGCCTTGACTCAATTTTGCGGTTAACATGGCCGCTTGGAGTGAACTGCCGCCAAGTTCAAAAAAGTTTTGATCGACACTAACACTTTCTAATTTAAGTGATTCGCACCATGCTTCCGCCAGATAAGACTCTAGCGGAGTGCTGGGGGCGATCATCGTACGCAGACTCGCTTTAATTGCCACGGCTGGCAGGCGTTTACGGTCCACCTTGCCACTCGCAGTCTGCGGAATCACCTCGAGAACAACTAATTGCACCGGTATTTTGTAAGCCGGCAGACGCGTTGCTAAGTCATGCCGAATCAGCGATGCTGCTTCAACAGGGTTTTGTACAGGTTCACGCAAGCGGACATAGCCGACCAACTGGGCCGCCATGGAATCTGGTTCCGCCACGATGACGACCGCCTGAGCAACAAGTGGGTGCGCCATCACGTATTGCTCGATCTCTTCCAACTCGATTCGATAGCCGCGCACTTTGACTTGGTAATCTGTACGGCCTAGAAATTCGAATTGACCATTGCGAAGTCGTCGACCACGATCACCAGTTCGATAGGCTCGGACCGTTTTCGATCCAACTCGTAATTGCACAAAGCGTTCTTTCGTCAACTCCGCGCGGTTCAAGTAACCGCGCGCCAGTCCACGTCCGGTGATCGCAAGCTCACCCGGCATCGTATCTGGCAACAGGCGGTGCCCGTGATCAATGACGTAAACATCCGCTCCAGCTATCGGAAGTCCGAGCGGCACCGAACATCGTTGGTCGTGCGTTCCGATAGGCGCCGCGATGGCTTCTACGGCAGCTTCCGTAGGCCCATAAAAATTCCAGAGCTGAGCGGTCGTTCGCTGTTTAACTAAGTTGGGCAACTCGCGCGGCATTGCCTCTCCACCTGTCCACAGCATCCGCAGTGCTTTGCACTCGTGAAACTTGGGATGCTCGACCACCAACCTCAGCAAGCTTGGAATGGCGGGCAGTACCGTGATCGAATCGCGAATGATCTGCTCAACCAGCGAATGGACATCGCGCCGCGCTTCGGCGTCCGCCCAAACGAGTTCCGCACCTTGCGTCAATGTGGAGAGCGCGATTCCCAAGCCCGCGTCGAATTGATGCGACAAGAGCATCAGCACTCGATCACCAGCCTTCACTGGAACCGCCGAGCGTCGCCAAGCTAGCGTATTGCAGATCGCTTGATGTTCCACCATAACGCCCTTCGGTCGGCCGGTCGAACCCGAAGTATAAATGATGTACGCCAAGTCGTTCAGCTTGCATACGCTTTGGAAATCCGCGTCTGCCGACGGTTCGAACGGAGCCTCCAGCACGTGACTTGTTCCGATATCTTCAAGCAAGTCGTCGCGCGAAACTGATGGTTGTGCGCTATCGATCGGTACCACTGCTACTCCGCTGTACATGGCTCCTAAGATGGCGATCAACGTATCTGCGGAGCTCGGGCCGATCACCGGCACGATGGGCTGGTCCAGCGAATCGTTAGAGCTTGTCAATCTATAAAGCTGGCTCGCATGTCCACGAACCTGCAGCATCAAATCGTGATAGGTCCAGGCGGTTGTTTCGCAGCGGAGCGCAATTCCAGCAGGATTACTGGCGGCTGCTCGCTGTAAAAGTTCAATAACCGTAACCGGCTCAAACGCAGCTGCTAGTTCGGACTGGTCGCGGTCGGTTGTCTTTATCGCAGCACTCTGCAACACACATTGTCGCGGGTCGCTCAACAGAGCATCCAGCAAGCCAACAAAATTCTCTGCCATCGACTGCATCGAATCAGCCGAGAAGAGATCGCGACAATAGCACAGCATCCCCCGCAGCCCTCGTTCAGTCTGCTCAAAAATAAACTCTATGTCGTAGTGACAAGTTTGCTGTGGTACGTAAAAACTTTCCTGCTGCAAACCGGCGAGTGTCGCGGTCTCGCGTTCACCGGGAAAAAGAAAACCAGCTCGGCCCGATTCGGATCGCAACTGAGCCTTTTCGAAAGTGCATGAGACTTGAAACAGCGGGCTGCGGCTGGAATCTCGTGGTGGATTAAGATCGCTGACAATTGCAGAAAAAGGATAGGCTTCAAATTCAAGAGCTTCCAGTAGTGCAGTGTTCGTGCGTTCAATCAGTTGAACAAAACTCGGTTCCCCGCGCAGATCGGCTCGCAGGGGTAACATGTTCACAAAGAAGCCGACCGTCGACTCAAACTTGCGGTGACAGCGACCTGAAAATGGACTACCAATCAGAAAGTCGTGCTGGCCGGTGTACTGGTGCAACAGGACTTGGATGGCCGCGTGGATGACTGTGAATGGAGTTGTTCGCGCGCTGGATGCTAATTGAAACACGCGTTCACTGATCTCGGTCGAAATGTCGAGCGTCTGGATGGCGGCTTGCCCCGTAAACGCCCTTGGTCGCTCATAATCTGTTTGCAATTCCAGCGTGGTTGGAGCGTCCTGCAATTGTTTGCGCCAATAACTTCGCAACTGCTCACTCGCCGGCCCGTTCAGCAAGGCTTGTTGATCCGATACGAACTCCGCATAGTTGTTCGATGCGAGCGGTAGTTGCGGCGCGCGTCCCATCACGAAAGTCGGATACACTTCGCGGATCTCAGCCAGTATTAGAATCAGCGACCAAAAATCGACCACAATATGATGCGTCGTGGCCAACACAACGTAGTCATCATCCGCTAATTGGAAAGCGGCCATTCGCAAGAGTGGACCCTCTTGAAGATTGAATGAGCGCTGCGTTTCGGCTGAGATCATCGTTTGCAAACGATGCATATCGCCTGACGCAAACGTCGCATCGATCACTTTGAATTCGGGCGTCAAGTGCGCCTGGACGATCTGTCGTAAATCCCCACCCACGTCAGTGAATGTCGTTCGCAAGCACGCGTGCCGGCTCGCCAAAAAATCGATTGACTTCTGCAATGCAGACAGATCGAGGTTCGATCGGATACGAGTCGGCAAAAATACGTTGAAAGGAGTAGCGTGTGGGTCGCGACAATAGGCGTACCACAGACCAGCCTGGCCGACTGACATGGCGAATGTGTCCGATGATATCGCCTGCTGCTTCGCAGCTCGCTCACGCAATAGCTTCGCCAACAACTCTCGTTGCTGCTCAGGCGTTAAGCTTGCGATATCGCCGCCGCTCCCTTCAGTATTCCGCAATGCCATGACTTACCGTGGACCTAAAGGGAGTCAGTCGAACGATTGATTGAGGGGATGCGGCGATAGTTCCCAGGCGACTAATGTTCAAACCTGAATTGCGGATTGGGTTTCGCTCGCGTCCAGCTTTGTGAAGTAAAGCGTTTCGAGGAAGAGTCGATGCGTCTTTGGTTCTGCGTCTTTGTACTCGATTTTTCGTACTGCACCACCCACCCGGATCGGGCCGTTATGCTCAATACGTTTATCCTTCGGCGTCGCGATCATAGCGGAAGAAGAGATCATTGCTGCATCGTCGAAGAATTCGTAGATGCAATAACTGTCCGTCAACGGGATAGGCATAAACGTCATTACGCCGCCAACCATGATGGGCACTAACACGAAGCCACCAAACTGCGAGCTCTCTTTGACGAAGCGTGCATAACCGGTCATAACGACAGCCTGATCCACCGCGCTCTGACATTCGAACTGCGAAGCGGCGAGCTGTTTGGGTCGAGCGATACTAAATCTCTTTTGCAAACTAGGTTGAAGCAAGTTGAACACTGCCTGCTGATCCTTAGCTGACAATCTTTGCTGGGCTAACTCGAGAAACAAGAACGCATCCATACCAGCCGCATAGACTCCAGCGGCTTTTGCGAGTTCACCCGGCGACACCACCGCATCATCAGCCGCAGTGAACAAGTTGTAGAATCGCCCACCATTGTCAATGGCCTGTTGGAGTTCCGTGAGACTACGATAGGGTTCTACTTCTCGCATGAAATTCCTCGCTGGATACGTTTGTGCCTGCTAGGGGCTACGACTGTTTGTACGTAAAACTGACGGACGGCCAATGCCGATGGCCCGCCAAGCGACGTTCGAAGGGCTGACAAAGTCCAAGGGTCGTTCGTAGCCGACATTCGTCTATTCTAATGGTGGCTGCGCTGTCGCTGCTAGTTGCCGCTGCGCGACTGAGGGAAGACACTAACGAAAAAAGCCGACCCTTCGCAGAGTCGGCTTCTTCCAAAAACATGTTCGTGCGAGTTCCGTGACTTAATTGCCGGTGCCGAACGGATCAGCGCCCATTTCGGGTTCTGCAGCAGGAGCGCCGAATGGATCCGATGGATCTGTAGGTGTCGCAGGTGCATCGGAGGCTGGAGCGTTCGGCAGAGTCGCTGGTGCGGCTGGATCGTCGCTGAACGGATCGCTGGTATCCGGTGCAGTGGGTTGTACTGGATCCAAAGTAGTTGCGTCGGATCGCAGACCATCGATCAAAGGATCTGAAACACTGCCAGCAGCCGGCGGTACGGCGCTGCCAGCGGGTGGAACGGTGCTTCTTCCCGCTGGGGCGGCTTCTATGCGAGCTCGCTGTTCGAGCAGCTGTTGTTGACGGAATTGAACGCGGGCTGCCAAACGAGCCTTCTCGATTTCGCGGCGGGCTGCCCCTTGAATGCGAACGAGAGCTTGACCAACTTGGTAAGAGTTTTTACCTCGCGCTTCGGCTTGTGCGCCCGCTTCAAAATCAGCGATACCAGCGGTGGCTCCACCACCCTGAGCAACTTTGCACATGCCCAAGAAATAGTGAACGCGGGGGTCTTCTGAACCCGACGCTTGGACTTCGTTCAACAGCAATTCCGCGTTGGCATAGTTGCCCGCAAAATAATGATGAACCGCTTGGCCATAAATTTCAGTCATGGCTTCCTGTTGTGCATGCAGCGGAGCACCCAAACTTAGGCACCCAGCAACCAATACAGCGCGTGCAAACCATCGGCGCATCACTCGTTCTCCAAAATTTGTTCTGAATGTGGGAAAAGATAACTAACCCGCGGACGCAGATTTCCCGATTTTACGGTCTCAAACGCGCTCGACAACTCGCAAACCTAGGTTTGACAGTTCTGAGAATTACCTCAAACAGAATCGCGAATCGGCGAAATACCCACAAAAACAAGGGGATTTGACGCTGCCCACGGGCGGCTCGACTCAAATCTTGGCTTCTGAGAGTCCCATTACAGTAATCCGGTCCCCTTTCGAACGCAAGTTTTCGAAACGCACCAAATACCGAGAGTCGCGGGCACGAAGGGGGGGCCGCTCACCGAGCTACCCCAACATATAGAATGCGTCTGAACAAAGCGACGTACCATCGTCATCCGATCGCCTGCAATTCGCTAATTGCGCGTCCGTCACCTGCCAAACCGCTCTGCGAAGCCGCTTACTCAATAATTGCTTGCGAGCTAAACCGCGGGCAGGAAGCGAATGATGTCGTTCTCTACTGAGAAACGATAAGAACTGTTCAATTGCAATAATTGCTTGCGAAATCCATCCAGCGACGGATAGTCGTTAGTCCCGTTAAACAATCTCGCATCGTCGACCAAGATCACATGACCGCGAACCGGATGATGAAGGATCAACTCGACCTCTGTCTGGATGGGTGTATCCAAATCACCCTTACCAGTCTCTCCACCCGAGTAATGTCCATCCAACCAAAACACGGCGGGACTGGAAAGTTGCTCGAGTATCTTGGGCAGTTGATGAGCCGAATCGCCAAGCACTACAGTGACCGCCGCGTCGCTACTGAAGCGAGCGGTGGCGTTTGCATGCAGCGTGGCATCGACTTCGATCGTGTAAAGACGCTCAAACAGATGCCGCGTTCTCGCAATCATGTCGCCTAAGTAAGTGCCAGTTTCTACCAATGTTGTGCAACCAAATTGTCGAGCGGCTTGCGAGATCACCTCAACTTTGACTGCATGGGGTGGTGGCAGCGGTTTGCCACGCAATCGCCACTTAAGCACCTCGGCTTGACCTTTGACTTTATCAAAGACACTCGAGCGGGTTGTTGGCACACGATCCACTACGCTTGCACTCATGTTTAATTCCCGCTCGGATTACTGCGAAGACTGTTGAGCAAAAGTATTGCGAATCACGTAAAGTGCAGCAAGGTCAAAGCCGACATCGATTTTTGCTAGCGAGTCACGGCTTGGTCTTCCATGCTGGCCGCGAAAGCAAAGCGGTCCACCAAAGTCGTTACCAGCGTGTCTGCGACAAAAGTGCGGCCGAGTTCGTTCAAATGCTCATTGGGATACTGGATCCACGAGAACGCATTCGCATCCAGGGCTGCTGAGCAATCGATGAACGCCGCTGTCGTCCCCGCCAATTGGGACCGCAATACATTTACATTCTGCTGAATATGCTTGGCAAACCGATCGCCTAAGCAACGATTACCAGTCTCGCAGTCGATGGGTGTAACATAAAACAGCACCTTCAATTTCGCAGCAGTGGCTTTATTCGCAATGTTGCGCAGCGCCACCAGTTTCCGGTGCTCTGGCTCGAGTGTGTACATGTAGTGATAGATGAACTTCTTGCGAACGCGCTCGTCGGAAGGATCGTCAAATTGCTCGTTCTCAAAATCATCGACTGTTCCCACCCATTGCTCGCCGTCAAATACGGGGGTTCGCTTGAAGGCAGCGAGTGACTGCGTCGTATCCTTATCCCACTGCAGCGTTTTCAACAGCGGCTTTAAAGCAAGCGCAAACCGGTTGTCAGCCTGTCGAATCTGTTGCCTGGCTGCATCAAACGCATAGCTCGGCCGTGCGTTCCATTCCGTGGAGAAGGATCGCAGGTTGATCGGCATAATCAGCAGATCAGGATGTTCACCTCTGGCAATCAGCAAGTCAACGAAGGCTTCGTACAGTTCGAGATGATACGCGCCGCCATCGATGCGACCGACCGATTTACCCACCAGCCTGTCCGCGAGCAGTTCGCTTATGGCCCGCCGGTCTGAGTCTTCTGCATCGACCCAGGCATTGCAGCTGTCACAAAAGTAGATAACGCTCGGCTGGGTCTCGAGGCATTGTTCAAACTTCTTGAGCGGTTCTGTGCGATGAAAGCGTTCGAATACTACGACCTGCAATACTCCGACGATCGCAAGCAACACGAGCAACTTGAGCACTAGATTATTTAAAGGTCTCATGACTGAGGACTACTCGTATTAAAACTGAAAGTAGATAAACGGTGCCGTTTTGGGAGCTCCGAGGTTGACGATCGCAAGAACCAAGCCCGTGTAGGCTACCCAGCGCATCGACCAGTGCTGGCCCGCGAACAACTGCCGCCAATCTCGCTGGTGACTGCTTGCTTGATACTCTTGAACCAACTCGAGGAGCACCACTAATGCGATAGAAGTGAGCAGATAGCTCTTCGATGCACCGATTTGTTCGCAGGCACTACGGAACCATCCCGCTTCGAAAAGGTGACTCCAACCTGTCCCGAGATGTGTCACGATATGCATCGCGTCTCCGATCGAGTCGGCGCGAAAGAAGATCCATGCGAAGCAGATCAATACAAAAACCGCTCCGCGTTGCAGCACTGCGTGGGTCGCTGGAATCCGATCCAAACCTACGCGGTGAGCTAGAGCTTGTCGCAATTCGCGGGTGGCTAATGCAAAGATCAGAAAGAATGCGTGGAGCGCTCCCCAAGTCACATACGTCCAACTGGTACCATGCCATAGGCCGCTTATCAGAAACACGATTGCCAAGTTCAAGTACCATCGTGGCACGGCGACTCGATTGCCTCCTAGCGGGATGTACAAGTAGTCACGAAACCAAGTCGATAAGGAGATGTGCCAGCGCGACCAAAACTCCGATACGCTACGGGCAGCATAAGGTCGATCAAAGTTCAGCATCAAGCGGAAGCCAAACACCTGCGCGGCGCCGATTGCGATATCTGAATAGCCAGAAAAGTCACAATAAATCTGAAACGCGAAGAAGACCGTTGCAAGTGTGTAATGCACACCGTTGAGATGCTCCGGCGCACCGTAAACGCTGTCGACCAGTGTTGCTAACTGGTCTGCGATGACGATCTTTTTGAACAACCCCCACGCCATTAATTTCAGTCCGCCAGTGATGCGTTCATAGTCAAAATCGAAGTTCTGCCGAAACTGAGGCAAGAGGTTCGTGGATCGCTCAATCGGACCAGCGACTAGCTGCGGAAAGAAGGATACATATAACGCGAATCGACCAAAGTGTTTTTCCGGTTGGAGGTGCCCTCGGTAAACATCGATCGAGTAGCTCATCGTTTGAAACGTGTAGAACGACAGCCCTACCGGCAACAACCAATTTGAGTGCGGCATATTGAGCGTGAGGCCGACTGAAGCGCCGACCGATGTGATCGAATCGATAAAAAAGTTGAAGTACTTGAAGAAGAAGAGAGTGCCTAGATTGGCACACATGCTGAAGATCAGAAATACTCGCTTAGACCGCAGCGTCGACGCATTGGCAATCGCCAAGCCCATGCAGTAATCGATCGTCGTCGCACTCAATAAAAGGATGGCGTATTCAGGGATCGCGCACATGTAAAAGAAATAGCTCGCCACCAGCAGCAGCATCCAGCGGAACCGATAGGCCGTGAGAAAGTAGGCGATCACAATAATCGGGAAGAAAGCAGCGAACTGCCATGAATTGAACAGCATCAGTCGAAGTCCATTTCGGATGATTTCCGCACTTGTCCCTAGTGCTTTGTCCAGATTTAATTTTAGGGTTGATCGTATTTCGGTGGCACGCCCTGAGGCTTTGCGAAGGGCGTGGCTA
>JANPLP010000590.1:0-5524 GCA_031426595.1 Planctomycetia bacterium
ATTTCAGGAAAACCTTGGTTTCTACGGCGCAATTCAATTTGAAAAGTGCTTCTTAGCCGATTGTTTTAAGCATGGTAAAACTTGCTCCAAAACCGAGTAGCCAGCGAAGGTACGCAAACTTATGCACTTTGGTGACAGCGAAGCCTTGCTTTTCATAAAGTAGTTTTGCGCGTTCATTACCCTCAATCACATCAAGTCGTACGGCTGTGAAATTCTCAGTCGCTGCGTGTTCAATGATGAGACTTAACAGATGGGTACCTATGCCATGCCCGCGCTCATTTTCTGCTACGGCGATGCCACCCATGATTAGAACATTGGGGGCCGGTGCGTGTTCATAGAAGCTGAATATAAACGCGGCCCAATTGCCGCGGATCGGCCCCAGTTGCCAAAGTAAGGATCCATAGGTGATTCCAGCGGTGAGCGAGCCAACTCGGTCATGGTAGCCGGCGAGTCCAACAAGTGTTCCGTTTCTGTAAGCCGCGAAACAAAAGTCTGGTCGGAAGGTGCGTGAGAGGAATGTTACCCTTTGCGGTCGCGAAGGGATCGCAGAGGAGAACTTTGCTCCGAATGCTTGATCATATAATTCGGCTGCAGCGACTCGATCGTTCGCCGCAAAGCCGTGTTTGTAAGTTATTACTGTTGTCATCGTGCGCAATCGGTACTGTTTAGCCGTTGGCTGATTCCTGCATGACCTAAGACTGTTCTGATTTCATTTTCAACCGTTTCCGTTTGATTTCTGTCTGCCACAGCGCATTTGCAAGTTGTAACGCAGCACGACGACCTGCTTGATTTTAAACATAAAAAAACAGGAAGTTTTCGAATTGACCGCTGCATTGACCTAAGTTGTCACGGCCCTGCTGATAATGAATAGTGTTGGGACGCGGCAGACCAACACCTCACTTCGCCGCGGCAATTAGAGTCAAGGAAGAAAATCAAATGCTAGTTCTAAGTCGCAAAGTTGGTGAAAAACTGGTTATCGATGGCAACATCATCGTCGAAGTTGTTAAGATCCAAGGGAATAGAATTACTCTCGGCATCGCAGCGCCAGCCGATGTCAAAATTCTCCGTGGCGAACTGAATCAGAAACAATCCGAGGCCAAAACGGTAGAACTTGTCGTCGAGGACGGATTGTTGGTAGCCTGCTAGCTAACAATTATGAAACAGTGGTTTCTTATACTTGAGGTTGACGATCTCCGCATCCGACTTTCGGTCGAGGCACCGACTAGTCCAGAACGCAGGGATATATACCGCGAAGTATACTTTTCGCTTCACGGAAAGGGGCGCTATCGTGCTAGGTTTTGGGCCGTTGTGGATTCGAAACTCAAAGACCCAGACGCGTCAATGCCGACTTCAGAATGGAATGTGCCGGTCAGGTGGACGGACAACCGTGGCCTGACTGTACAGAGTGTGGATGATAATTCTATTCTTGTAGCGATGTCCTACATTATTCGAAATGGACTGGAAGCATCGGCTTTTCATTCGGGCGACTCCCAAACGCTATACATGATTGAGAGATTTGAGGAGCAAATTGCAACCAACCCGCACGATGCCAATGCATTCGCTCAGATTGGCTCTTGGTGGACTAGCCAAGAAGACTACGACAAAGCGCTACAACACCTCAACACCGCATTGGAATTAGACCCGAATAATACGGAGGCATTGCGGGTTCGCGCACACTTGCGATCGACATGTCCAGATGCCGAATTCCGAGACGGCGAAGGCGCGCTGCGCGATGTTTGCCGCGCAATGAATATCGAGTCGTCAAATGGACGGCTCAGCGGCGACTGGCTCCACCGGCTATATCTGCAGATTCGAGCGGCTGCGCATGCGGAACTGTCGCAATATGAACTCGCCATATTGTTCGCAATGAAGGCGCTCGAACTTTCAATTTCGCGACGAGCGCGAGATAGCGTCGAAAATGATCTTGCGAGATACATAGCCCGCGAACCTCTCCGAATCACGCGGAGTAACATTTGAAACGTGCAATTCACTGTCCGCTTTGTCGTCCAGATTCTCACCTCCTCCGGTACCCGTTCTGTTTTCCACAATTCTAACCGAAGGACTTCTGCCATGACGATGGTCGTGACTGAACCATGCAAAGGCTGCAAAGATAAAGCTTGCTTAAAAGTTTGCCCAATGGATTGCTTTTATGAGGATGCCGACATGGTCTACATCCATCCCGATGAATGCGTCGACTGTGAAGCCTGTATTCCCGAGTGCCCGATCGAAGCCATTTTCTACGAAGACAATGTTCCGACCCCGTGGCTGCACTGCATTGAACTGAATGCCAAGCGTTCGAAGGAATGCCCTCCGGCTCAACTGGGTTAGGAGTGTCGCACAATTGTCTCAATTGTTGCAGCTACGATTGGGACAATCGTGCGACACTGTTGGCATCATAATCAGCGTCCTCGCTGAAATTTTGATTGTCGCTAGAATGAACTCCTTACAAGGAGGTCTAAATATGCAATCAAAATCAGTTCTCGTCTTAGCTAATCGTCAATGTGCTGGGCTCGTGTTTCCGTTACTCGACGACCTGAAGTCTGCCGCGCTCGTGTCTCCGATTTCTGGCTCAGGGAACCATGCCCACTGGTTACTTGGGCATTTGGTTTTTTCTGAAGGTCGTTATCGCGAGATGATGCAACGGATTCCGAATCCTTGCCAAGCGTTACAAGATAAGTTTGGCGGCGGTTCTCAACCTGATCCCTATGGGACAGAGTACCCACAAAATTCTTCTACCGACTTGTCTACTGTCCCATTCGCACCTTCCCAGAAGCTAAGCCGTTCGAAATTGGGAAGTGTGCGAAGGAATTCGAAGTCAGTTGAAGTTAACGGCAAAGAAAGCTGGCAAGCAACCAGGGCATGTCCAGGCTACTGATTCAACATACTCTTGCCATGCTCATACAAATCAGCAAACTTGAAAGGATCGGCGAGGTCGCCGTTATTGTAAACCATGACATGAGGAAGTCGCTCTATGGCCAGTCTTAAGTTTGCCTGAGTTCGCGCGAATCTTGCAAGGATCTTTTCGTCGGGAACGTCGTGACCGCCTTGGATCACTCGCATGGCCACGCGTTCAAGCGATTCTTGAGCGCTACCGATCTGGATGAAGATTAGAACGACGGTATAGCCAAGCGCCTCGTAGGAGGCGAGCTGTTCTACTTTCTCGCCCACAGGATCTGACAGCACCGTTTCAAATATGAAACTTTCACGCTGATTCACAAGTTCCCTACGGATTGACGTTGCCAGTTCTGCTGCTTCATATGCAGTCACACCTAATGCAACCGACAGTTCATCGGCGTTGATGAAACGCAATCCGCCGTCGGCCAAATAACTTTCGTAGAAAGTCGATTTGCCTGCGCCGTTCGAGCCGGCCAACGCGATGACTATCGGCCTCTTGTCGAGAAAGTCAAAGGGCAGGCTCAACGGGGGGCCTCGACCACAATAAACCCACGACCAACGAATCGACCGACCGTTTCCTTTCCGTCTTCCTCGATGCGGCAGATCAAGTCCGGGTGTCCAGCGACTGGCTTGAAGTGCGGATACGGCCGCTTTTTCAAAACTGCTTCGAGACGTTTGTGCCCTTTGGCAGTCTCAACTTCCGCCAGTAATGCCGATAACGGCCGCTCTCTTCCGGCCATCTGCAGCGATAATGCTCGGTCGCCCCGAAGCAGCGGCTCGAGCGATTTTCCGAGCCCTGCCCAGAATTCGATCTGCCCTGCGATACTTCGCTGCGAAAACGGCGAGATAGCTCGAGCATCATTCACTAATTCGTCCGAAAGTTTGACAGGCTGCCCCATATTGATATCCTTCAATCTAATGGTAGCATTTTGCTACCCGCAAGTCTAGTTCATATCGTTTACAATATCGGCTTGATTCCCGAGATCACTTTGAGTCGCTTAAACGAAGTTGGTCGAGTTACCCAGGCATGAAACACCAACCTCCGTACCTCTGGATGGGTCCACGATTCGGCGTGTGGCTTGAACTAACGTCGGACGACTCCCACGAGAAATTCGCGTCCATCGTATGTGAACTTATCGAACGATTCTCTGCAAAGGTGATTAAAGAATATCCACTTGGATTCCACAACGGCGATAAAGAGTATTGGACTCTCCTCTACAAAGCACACGAGTTCGCGATTTGGTGCCGCATATGCTTAACCAGTCGCGGTGCATCCAGCGGTTTGGGGAACCAGTCCTCGACTCCTTCACTGCCTATGGACAGGCCGACGGAGTCAGGCGACGAACCGCTAACGGCAAAAATAGGAACATTTTTCAATGCAGGATTTTGTCGAATAAGCTGCATAGTTTCTCGTCCATCGCATTCTGGCATCAACATGTCGAGTAGCACAAACTTAGGAGTGACCTGTTTCAAGCATTCGATCGCTTCATGCCCGTTACTGGCGGTGTGAACGCGATAACCCTCCATTTCCAACAAACCACACAGTAGTGCTTGTTCGTTTGGGTCGTCCTCCACTAACAAAATGTCGATGCATTTATTGGTTTCGCTTGTATGTTGTGATGAAGACCGACTGCTAGAAACGGGTGCTTCTAAGCCATCAAACAATTGGTCGTTTGCAGGTGGAACTGTCTTGGTTGCCGCATCTGGCTCGGCTAGCCTTACTAGTGCAGTTGAGAGCGTTTTGTCGGCCGATTCAATTTGACCGGCTGCGAGTTGCTTTTGTGCCAGATGCAATCCGAGCATAGCTCGGTTCAATCGATTTCTATGTTCATGTGTTGACTGAGTACGATTCGCTTCTGTGTTAGCCGACGGCTCCAATTCGTTGCGAATCACGTGTATCTCAGGCGGTGCTTCGATGCCGACCTGGACACGCTTGCCTTTGATTGAGACGATCGAGACAGAAATTCCTAACTGAGGAAAACGGATCGATTCCGTGGGACGGCGAGAGAGAACAAGCATCATGGGTCTCCATACACGTAGCAAATTACGATTGCACAAGACAACCGATCACATTCGCAAAACCGATAGCAAATGCTACGAGAAAAATCCTTCGACTTAGAAACGCCGATATCGGCATTCCTTGGTTGACGTCACGCCCGAACTGTGCGGGAATCTGCGGTCTACGTTCCGCAAGATCAAGTGATATCCATCTCGCCATGCATCAAACCTAACGGACATCAATGGAATCCATCCGCAAAATCATGTCAAGATCGGTTTTCAACATCTGCATCGATCAGTTTTGCTAGCAGATTGGGTTCAACTGGTTTGACGAGATGCGAGTCGAAACCGGCCGCAGCAGCATTGGCGACATCGCTGCTTTGTCCATACCCTGTTAATGCAATCAGTCGCATTTTTTGCCCAGCTGGATCTCGACGAACTCGTCTAGCAACTTCATAGCCGTCAACACCAGGCAGCCCGATGTCGATCAGGGCCACGTCCGGTTTGTGCATAAGAATCGCGTTGCAGCCGGCTTCCCCGTCCATCGCCGCAATCACTTCGTGACCATCGAGTTCCAGAATCGCTTTGAGCATTTCACGATTGTCGTCGATATCTTCGACCAGTACGATCC
>JANPLP010000591.1:0-7818 GCA_031426595.1 Planctomycetia bacterium
GGCAGCGAACTCGCATCTTCACCTTTTGTTATTGGATCGCTAGCCGCCATCGCCACTCTTACTGACAAGTGTTTCTAATTCAGATAATCGTACATCCCAAAACTGCACAGCCTCGCCGACCATTCTCTCTATCTTAACTGACGCCAACACATCTAGCATCGCGACAACCCGAGTCGGCTGCTTTGCGACTCGGCTCGCGGACGGTTAGACTTACATCTCCCTCCACCTCCCCGCGCGAGTCCATCCGATGAAAATTCTGCTTCATGTGTTGTTTGCCGCGAGTCTTTTTGTGTCACCAGTGTTAATGACGCTCACGCAACTTCACCCCCCGCTGCACGCGCAAACCACCGCTTCTGCCTCAGCACCACAAACAAAAGAAAACCAGCCGCAATCAAATTGGTTTCAATTCCGCGGACCGCACGGAGACGGAACTGCTCCCGGCGAACATCCTCCCACGACCTGGAGCGATACGGAATCGATTCGTTGGAAAACACCGATCCACGGCCGCGGTTGGTCATCGCCGGTCGTTCTCAACAATGAGATTTGGTTGACAACTGCCACCCCTGACGGACTGCAGATGTATGTGGTTTGTGTTGACCTCACGAGTGGCCAGATCAAGCATGACAAACTGGTGTTTGAGAACGCAGAAGTGCAGAAGGATTATCACGCCACCAACAGCTACGCTTCACCCACTCCGGTCCTCGACGAGCAATTCGTGTTTGTGCACTTCGGCAGCTACGGGACTGCGTGCTTGCGTCGCTCTGATGCACAAGTAGTTTGGCAACGTCGTGACTTACCCTGCAATCACTATCGCGGCGCTGGAAGCTCGCCCATCCTTTACCAAGATTTGCTGATTTTTCATCAGGATGGTTACGACCTACAGTACGCGGTTGCACTTAATCGCCATTCGGGTGAAACGGTTTGGAAAGTAGCTCGCGATATTGCTTATGCATCCGATGACGGCGATCAACATAAAGCCTACTGCACGCCTATCGTGATCGATGTTGCGGGGAATAAGCAATTGATCAGCCCCACCGCGAACGCGTGCTTAGCGCTCGATCCGCTAACGGGTAAAGAGATTTGGCGAGTCCGTTACAGCGAACACTCGACCACCGCGCGGCCTTTGTTCGACGGCAGCAAGCTGTTCATCAACACAGGATTTGGTAAAGCCCAATTATATTGCGTCCAGGCAGACGGCACGGGAGACATTACTGATACGCCCAAAGTTCTCTGGACACAGCGAAAATCGATCGGCTCGAAACCGAGCCAGTTGTTGGTCGGCGGTCGGCTATTCAATGTTACCGACGATGGTATCGTAACTCGCATTGCAACGGACACAGGTGAAATAGCTTGGCAAGATCGTGTCGGCGGCAAATTCAGTGCGTCACTAGTCGCTACCGATGAGCACTTCTTTTTGTTCGATCACGATGGCAAGAGCTACGTTTACACGCTGGCCGACGAACCGAAAAAAGTAGCCGAAAACAAATTGCCTGACGGCTGCAACGCTTCACCAGCTATCGTCGACGACACGCTAATCGTCCGCACCACCACTCATCTCTATCGGATAGGCAAGTGATGGTGCTGGTAATCATTTGTTTCCAAACTCAGTCCTTAACATTTCATCGCAGAGCCGCAAAAAATTGACGACTGCAACACTTGACGATGCGATTGCTTTGGTCACCGCTAAGTTTCATGGCGTAACCGATAAAGCTGGCCAGCCTTATTTGCTTCACTGCTTGCGAGTGATGCTGAACGTGAGCGATCCGCGGGCAAAGCAAGTGGCTGTGATGCATGACTTGGTGGAAGATACCGATGTTACGATGGCGGATTTGCAAGTAAAAGGTTTTGAGGAAGCTGTCTTAGCGGCTGTCGAACTGGTGACACACGATTCTCGCTTCAGCTACGCTGAATACGTTGTTCGATTGAAAGCGAACGAACTCGCGCGACAAGTCAAGTTGGCTGACCTGCGCGATAACTATTCGATCGACCGAGTCGCCTACCGCGAAGAACAGCGAGTTCAAGATGCGTCGCGCATCCAACGCTATATACTCAGTTACCAATTTTTAAACGAACTCATTGATGAAGCTAGTTACCGACGACAAATGCTGACCTTGGAATAGTGCCCTGTGTGGAAATCTTCGAAACGCGATTCGCTCATTCCAAACGTTGCAACGAATTCGTTGAACGATTCTCCTACCGCATTTCACACGGGGCTCGACCCCACACATGACAACTACGCGGTTATAGTCGTTGATCGACTCCTTCAAGCCGCCGTTGCGGCGCGAGCCACCGATGTACACGTGGAGCTGAATCGCGATCAGACGTTGCTGCGATGGCGAGTCGACGGAACGCTCGTCGATCTCGGCAGTGTCCCGAACGGTCGCAGTACATCAATTCTCAATCGCATCAAGGCGCTCGCACGGTTGGTCACTTATCGCTGTGACATACCGCAAGAAGGCCGTCTGGTTCTTTCCGATTGCCAACTCGAAGCGCGTGTCGGAACATTACCGACACTGCATGGTGAACGAGCCGTCATTCGACTGGCGCTGGCACAAAAGAAACTGCGCAGCTTGCAAGAGCTTGGAATCGAATGCCACGATTTGGAACGCTTGCGACTGGCTACACATGCAACGTCGGGCGTGATCTTGATCACCGGCCCGGCCGGCGCCGGCAAAACAACTACCGCGTACGCCTGCTTGAAGGAACTCACTAGCCAACAACACTTTCAGCAGCGAAGCCTCGTGACGCTCGAAGATCCCGTCGAAATGGAATTTCCTGGAGTCGCCCAGTCGCAGATCAATCCGCTGGTGGGCTACGATTGGTCCAGTGGGCTGAAAGCGCTTTTGCGACAAGATCCAGAAGTGATGTTAGTTGGCGAGATTCGAGATGCCGCAACAGCCGCGGTTGTTTTCGAAGCCGCCATAACTGGGCAGTTGGTCATTACGACCATGCACGCTCGCAGTTCTGCCGACGCTATTCGCCGCTTGCTCGATATGCAAATCCAGCCGCATCACTTGCTCAGCGGCTTGAACTTACTGGTTTGCCAACGCCTGCTCCGGTCAACCTGCGAATGCCAAGTATCCGCTCATGACCAACCGCTTGACGGACAACTATGTACTGTCTGCAGCGGCAGTGGCTACACGGGTCGCATCCTCTTGACCGAAACATTTCCTCGCATCGAAAGGGAACTTGCCAAAGCGATTATGTCGGATGCCGATTCCAAGTGCCTGGAGTCGTTAGCGCAGGCGGCTGGTATGGTAACATTGTCGCAGCAAGCGACCCATGCTGTTCACTCGCACCGCACCACGCTGGCAGAATTGCGACGGCACTTTACTCAATGAATCAACCGCAACTGCAACTCTCAGATCGGCTAGCCTTGTGTGAGCACGTGGCAAGGCTGGCTCGCGCTCGCTTGCCAATCTCCGGCGAACTGTCGCGAAGCGTACGGACCACGCGACTTCGCGCGGCAGCCTCGCAAGTCGATGAACAACTGCAATCCGGCATGTCGCTGACACAAACTTTAGCGAACGACCCCTCGCGCGATTCAAAGATATTGGCCGCTTGCATCCAAGCAGGTGAAAGCAGCGGCCGATTGGACCTCGCCTTAGAAGCATGGACTGCCATGCACCTCTCCAATTCGCAGTCCACGCAGTCGCTTCGTGCCGCGATGCTTTACCCATTAACCTTAATCGTCGTTGCCCTGTGTTCGCTTGGCTTTGTGATTTGGAGTTTGATCCCGGAATATCAAAAGACTTACGAGCTCTTCGATCGCGATCTGCCGCTGTGGTTAGAAACGTTAACTCGATTGCACGGTCACTTCTGGTGGTTGATCAGCGGAATTACGATCTTTGCCGTCGCCCCTTTGATGATCTGGGCGGTTCGGCGGAGACGCTTCGATGCGATTGGTCTGCCGCTCGATCGGGTTCGTCGTTTTCGACTGCAATCGCTCGCGGCGGAAATTGCTAGTTTGCTGCTCGCCAACCAAACGCCTCTGATGCAGGCAGTGAAGCTCAGTGTGTCCGCCACAGGCGTCAGTGATTCGTATACCGCCACTGCTTTCGAGAAACTTCAAAAGCGAACGACCATCGAACCCATCGGCCGCGAAGTCACGTTGCTGCTGGCCGCGCTCCATACCGGGATCATGGATCGCGACGAAGTTGTCAAGCTGCTTTCCTCGTTGGCCAGTTTCCTGCGTCAAAGAGCGAACGATCACGCGCAGCGACAAACTCGCTGGCTACCAATCATGGTCGCTCTTGTCGTCGGACTGCTCACAGCGGTGACTTACGTTTTCCTGATCTACTTGCCTTGGCTGCTATTGTTGAAGCAGATTATCTCTCCGACTTCGATGGGCCACTAGATGAGCGACCAACAGTCCGCGCCACGACTACCTCGAACTCTTACACGCACTCAGTTGACCCTGGTGCTGCTACTCGTGACGATGATTCCGTTCATGCTAGTTGTGGGCCTCTGGTTCTCGTTGCCCGAAGGGGCGGAGCCGATCCTTCCCGCCGAGGTTCGAGTCGGCCCGATGGCTTGGCCGAACGAGGGTGAACCGGATGCGCGTCTAGTCCCTTGTATGATCCTCAAGAACCCTACAAACGACACCTGGCAAAATATCAACTTAGCCATCAATGAACAGTTCTATTACTTTCATCCCGAGGCGCTGACTGGTGGAGCTCAAATACATATCCCTCTGAAGTTCTTTCACACCAAAGGAAATCAGTTTTATCCGCCGGAAAAGCAAAAACTGAAACTGGTTACCATCTACGCTCAGATTCCCGACGGCTCGCGAGCGGTTGTAGAGATCCCCGACACGCAGCTAGAGAACTTGGCATCGCCGCGTCCGTAGAACTTAGGGATTGTTGACCAGCACCTGGCCGATCGGTTGCATGTCGGGCCAGTATCCAAGTACATAAGTGTTGCGCCCATCTTCAACGCGAACACTGCACTGAGTCGCGCGGCCACATGGCCGCTCATTCACGACTGGTTCCAAGTCCAGCGAATGCGTACCGATGGGAAGCTCTAGCCGGAGCACTTGAATTTCACGTGGCAGCAAGCCCCAGCAGCGAGTGTCTGCGGACTCGGTGGCTTCCCACGCCACGCCGAGACCGTCCATCGCCAAAGAAGCGATCGGAGCCGACGCATTCAGTTGATCTTTGGCGACATAGACCGCTCCTTTTTTGATAACTCGCCTAGCAATCGCCCTCGCCATTATGTCGGGCTGCTTTGCATTGAATGTTTGGTGAGCCAATGCTTGCAAGTCGGTGAGCGGCAACGTTGTGCTGGTTGGAACTCCGTTCACCCGCACGCCAAGCACATCGAAGGGCATCGGTGCACTGACAATCTCAGGCACTTTGATCGGAGCCAAGGTAGGGGGCACACTGTATTGACCAATTGCTGAAACGATTCGGTCAGCAATCAGCAACGCATCGCTGGTCGCTTGCGCAGCAACTTCAGTCTTGTAAGGTCCACGACCAATCATGCTGAACACATACACGACGCCATGCCCGGGGCCGCTATGCACACCATGAGTGACACGTTCAATATCCGCCAGTAGAAAAGGAGCCGCTGGCAGCAACTCTTCAGTCGCTTGGTATGCGCGCAGCGCGTCGTCGTAGTTCGACAATGAAGCCTCGCGAAGTACGCCGCGCAGATAGGGAGCGATCGGAGGGACGCGATAGGATTCAAGCACCCCATCGCCCCATTTTGATTTGGCTTTCTCTCGCAAGTCATCGGTCTTTTCGATGGTTTGCAAGGTGTAGCTTTCTGCGTCCACACCATCTTGCATAAGACTGGAAAGCGTCAAGAAGACTCGCAGCAGCAGCTTTTCATAGTCCTCGCCACTGTAGGCCTTACGCTGATCGTCGGTCAGCAGGGCCGTAGCCGACTCCAACGCACTGTCCTGTTCGAGGTGATCCCAACGATCGCGAATATCTCGCAATCGCTGCTCACAAGCTCGCGGTTGACCGCTGACAAGCTCGACCATGGCGAGGTCCAGTTGCACCACCGAACTATCGCTACGACGTTTTTTTTCGGAGAGCTTGTCGAACTGCTCGTGCGCTTGGTCGAGCTGATTGGTGTAAAAGAGCTGACGAGGTTGCGCAAGTCGATGAGCATGCGTGGAGCATCCGCAGCTGACCGAGATTGCAAGAATCAGCGCCAGGAAATTGCCCGCTAACAACACTCCTTGGACAGGCACTGCAATTACTTCCAAGCCTTGAACGGGTTGTAGTTAACCGCTTTGCCCAAATACGAGGAGTGATAACCTTTGCGGACGGAAGCTTGCTCTTTGGTGTAGGCCCCCGTATGCGTATCGATCAACTCGAGCGTTAGCAAGTAATCGCGTTGCGAAGATTTATTGCGTTCCGTAGTTCCGCTGGTGAGAGTTGCGTACAACAAGTAATCCACCGGCTGTCCATCACGCTGCAGCACCGAGCAAAACAGTTGCATATTGTCTGGCACTAGCAATGAATCGGGTCGCAAGCGAGTTTCTTGCAAACCTGCATCGACCATGCGGCGACTGATTGCACGGAACGCCTGCGATCGATTGATTTGAGTATCGATTTGCTGGTAGATCTGATCCTTGAAGTCCCCTAACTCTTCGGCGCTCTTGTTTTCGACCCCTACGAAACACACGCTTCGCTGAATCGGCATCCCCTCTGGGCTCACGAGACCGTGCTGGCTGGCCACTTCGGCCGTACCAAGCATCTTTGCTACGGTCTCGTCAATCAAAGGATTGAACACCTCCGCGCCCGCCGAATGACTACCAACCAAATCAGGCTGATCATTTTTGATCAAGTGGCCGTATTGATAACCGCGACATCCCATCGCGGCTCCAATGAGCGTTAGCCCACTCATTAGGGAAACGACAAGCTGAAATTTTCTAACCGGTTGTATGAAAAACATTATGGAGCTAGCCATCCGTGGTTCTCCGAAGTTTAGGCCGAGACAGACTATCTACGGTGTACTCAAATTCTGAGTTGGCCCGCAAGTTGAACCGAGACGCATCTGTTTTGCTATCATGATCCGTTCATCGCGCATCGATCCATTGTAAAATCGGCATCGATCGATAGTGTTGTGTACAGAACGCCGATTGAAGCCATAGATTCATCGCAAATTGTTGAGCTCGTAGCGCTCTTTGGCCAGTATTTGGTACGTCGTTTTGCCAGCAAATAGCCGCGTGACTCCTTCCCACCTATTCGCAGACTTCTCTCATAAAAATAGCCGCCAAGCATGAAACCGATTGTTCAAATTTCACTCGATGTGACCACTATTCAAGAAGCTGTTGAAACCGCTGAATTGGCTTTGCGAGCGGGTGTGGATTGGTTGGAAGCGGGCACCCCACTCATCTTGGCTGAGGGCTTGCGAGCCGTCCGAGAATTGCGAGCTCGATTTCCTGAGACGCCGATTATCGCCGATCTCAAAACGATGGATGGCGGATATCTCGAAGCGGAGATGATGGGTAAAGCGGGCGCTAATTTTGTCGTCGTCATGGCTCGCGCACACGAAGAGACGCTACGAGTCGTCTGCCAAGCCGGCCGCGATCACGGTATAGGCGTGATGGGTGACAACTTGGGTTGCCCCGATATGGTTGCCGGCGCTCGGTTGCTCGAAGAACTCGGCTGCGATGTTGTGATTCATCATATCGGTTACGATGAACGCCGCGGCATCGCAGCTCGCGGCGAGAAGGCTCCTACACCACTCGACCAACTTCGCGAAGTCGTCAATGCGGTCTCAGTGCCGGTGCAGGCCGTCGGCGGTTTATCGATCGATCAAGCAATCCAAACGCCCAGTTTTGGTGCTCCGCTTGTCGTCATC
>JANPLP010000592.1:0-1166 GCA_031426595.1 Planctomycetia bacterium
GAAGAGCTGGCTGACTCAGACGGAGTTATCGGGTTGAGATTCGGCCACGCTTTTTGGAAGGTGGGATTGCTGAGCAGATGGTCTTGTGGGGAGTCCAAATACCTATCGAAGATGTTCTTCCCCAATTCTCCCTTGTTGGTAACTATCAATAGGGGGCCAATGTTTCCGAAGACCACTTTTTGGAATTCGTAACCGCGCATGCCACGGTAGTCCGCTTCGCGAATGGGGTCTGGCTGCTTTTTGGACTTCGCATCATCGCGCACTAGCTTGATGACTTTTTGCAAATATTCTTCAAGCCAATCTTTGCTGGTGGAATGGGCCAGGAGAACCACTCCCTCGGTCTTCTTGTCGATCGCGACGTGCAAGCCTTGCGCTGAAAGATTTTTTGCGAGGGAATCAATGGTGTCACCCATGGCGAATTCAAATAGCGTTATGCCGCCGCGCAGTTTCAACACATTGGGCGAGCGCCAAAGTTTTTTGAAGGCCGCAGTTCCTTGCAGGGTTTTTGTGAATGGGTGTTCTAAAACCGATTCCAGCGGCTGCATCTCTAGGTAAACGACTGTGGAAGCGGGAAGGATCTTTTTGATCTCGGGCCCGTCGGCTATCAAGAAGCCTTTGGAGAGAAGGAGGGCAGTTGCAGCGATAGCAAGTACCTGGAGTGCAGCGGTTCTCATTTTTTCAATTGCCTATTGGGCCCGCGATTGGGACGGAAAGGATCGCTCAGATTGTCCCTCAGATTGTACCGCATACCGATGGAGCCGAGTCGGCTGTGCGATGAGTTTTTAGTCTGCAATCAACGCAAGCCCTCCGAATTGCTTCGATAAATTTTTGGCGCGAGTCTGGTCCTTATCCGCAATTCGCTAGAATTTGGCACCGCACTGCCTCTTCACGGTGCCTGCCTCTTCACGGTGTCATTGGTAGGTGTAACGCGAGCGGCAGGCTGAAGCCTACCTGCCGTAGTTTGGGACCATTGTCCCGAACGAACAAACGGACGGGACAATGGTCCCATCCTACGGTAAGAAGCCCCACCCAAATCGTTCTTCCGTCTTGCGTGCGCTGCCGTCACAGAGCTTTTCGCAAACTGCTGCCAAAAAGATTCTCTTCTGACGTCCGTTGACCTGCTTCGCCGCCAAAACCAGCAACTCGTCGACTGTTCCATCCATGGA
>JANPLP010000593.1:0-3180 GCA_031426595.1 Planctomycetia bacterium
AAGTGGTTGGTCCCTTCATTGCCGGACCATACGAGTGGTGCACTCTGGCGAAACTCAGTGTTCTTTTTTGCGATTGCTTCGTAAGACTCGCGCAATTGATCCTGAGCTTTGGTAACAACTTCAACGACTTCATTGCCGAGCTTGCGGTAAGCTTCAGTGAGGTACTGGTCGTATCCCACGATGATCGCATCCACGACTCGCTGGCAAACGTCAGCATCTGTGCTTTTGAAACGAATCTCGATAAGCGCGGTACTGGCATCGCGTCCTGCGGGCTGAACAGACAGTTGCGACGGAGCTTGTATCCAGTTCCGCAAATCGGTCGCCGACATGTACGAAAGCTTCTGGTGGCTCTTAAGATCGCTCAACTCAATTGCTTTATCGATCACACGATCGCTGGAAATAATCCGCGACTCATCCAAACGCGACTGTCCGCGGACCGTATCGGGGGCACTTCCACTGACATTGTCCAGCCCCGCGGCTTCTGCGTTCGGATAGACCACCTGAATCAAAGCAGAAGATTCAAAGGTTGGTTTTTGACGCGTGAAATTTAGGACGCCGACGACAATTCCCAATAAGCTTCCGATAATGGGGAGCCATTTCCAGCGCCACAGAATTTGGAGGATATCGTGCCGTGAGGGTTCATGGGAGGGATGCGAATGCAGCCCATCTCCAGTTGAGTTAGGATCGCTCGAGTGCAGCATGTTGTTTTGGGGTAGGGGGACGAATGAGAGCTGGAGAGGCGATTATAAAGCGAGCATGTAAGAATCCTATGCGTTTTGGCAGAGAGTTAGCCTTGAAATTCTTGCGTATGAGGTGCAATCGTTAGAACTATTACCATTTATGTGGAATTTGGGCGAGCACTCGCCTGCGACGCGGTGAAACCCGCAACTTTTTGGCACCTTTTGAAGCTTGCCAAGGCGGCAGTTCGCCGATGAATTGGAATGCTATACTCCACGTCTGGTAAGCGGCGTTTCGGGCAATAAAGAGGTTAATCATCGATGTGCGGCATAACGGGCGGAATGTGGTGTGACGAGCAAAAATCGATTGGCGTGTCGGTGCTCGATGCGATGGTTGATTCGCTTGAACATCGCGGGCCTGACGACCGAGGCACGCATATCGAGCCACTACATCGCGATGTGACAGGTTTGGTTCCCGGCATCGCGCTCGGGTTCCGACGATTGTCCATCATTGATCTAGCGGGTGGTCATCAACCGATGTCGAACGAAGATGGTTCGGTGTGGCTGGTGTTCAACGGCGAGGTCTACAACTATCGCGATTTGCGGCGACGCCTCGAGGGTTCGGGGCATACATTCCGTACTGACAGCGATAGTGAAACGATCGTTCATTTGTATGAAGATCTTGGGATTGAGTGCTTCTCACATTTGAATGGCATGTTCTCCGTTGCGATTTGGGATCGAGTTAAGCGGCAAGTGATTCTTGCCCGCGATCGGCTAGGTAAGAAACCGCTGTTCTACCAGTGGTTGGACGGACAGTTACTGTTTGGCAGCGAGTTGAAAGCGTTGGCGCGAGCGCCTGAGTTCGATCGCAACATCTCTGCAAGCGCGATCGACCAATTCTTAACTTACCAGTACGTGCCCCATCCCCATTCAATCTACGCCAGCGCGCGTAAGCTGCCGCCGGGTCATGTGGCGGTAGTGAGTGAAGCTGGGGTGCAGGTCAAAAGCTACTGGAAAGTCGACTGGCGGGCTGAAAGCGAGATCTCCGAGCAAGAGGCGACTGCCAAGTTAGATGAACTACTGCGCGATTCAATTAGATTGCGATTGCGAAGCGACGTGCCGCTGGGTGCCTTTTTGTCTGGTGGCGTCGATTCTTCGTTGATTGTCGCGCTTGCGCAGCAGCAAATGGAGCAACCGCTGCACACGTTCAGCATTGGATTCAATGAAGCCGACTTTGATGAGACACGCTATGCCAGGCAAGTGGCGGCTTGGGTTCGCACCGAACACAATGAGTTTAAGGTGACACCCGATGCGGTGTCCGTCCTTGATAAGTTAGTTTGGCATTATGATGAGCCGTTCGGTGACAGCTCGGCGATACCCACGTGGTATCTATGTCAGTGGACGAGGCAACAAGTAACCGTCGCGCTTAGCGGTGATGGAGGCGATGAGTTGTTTGCGGGTTATGATCGCTACCGAGCGCTGTGGTTAAGTCAGTGGTTCAATCGTTTGATTCCGGTTGGCCCGTTGCTTGGCAGCCGCTTCGTGCAGAATCTACCGCACTCCAATCGACAACGTTCGTTCGTCCGTCGAATGCAGCGATTTGGCGAGGCACTGAGTCAACCGCTCGCGCGGCGTTACATGAATTGGCTGCAAATTTTCCCAGAGAGGATGCGTGCGGAACTTTATCGAGATGACTTTTTAGAGCGTTTGCCCAACGAGGATCCTTACGAGTTCTTTGAAGCAGCATGGCGCGGCGTGGGCGAGCGCGATGTTGTCAGCCACGCTTCGCTCGCAGATCTAACGACCTATCTGCCTTGCGACTTGATGACGAAAGTTGATATCGCATCGATGGCTCATGGGCTGGAGTGTCGTCAACCGTTCTTAGATTTTCGGTTAGTTGAGTTTGCTGCTTCACTACCAGTTTCGCTCAAATTCCGTCTGGGTGGTGGCAAACGTTTACTTCGAAAAACTTTTGAACGCTTATTGCCCCGCCAAATTTGGACTCGTAAAAAGATGGGATTCGGCGTACCGCTAGGCAGTTGGTTTCAGAATGAACTGCGAGCTCTGACTTACGAACGATTGCTGGGTAGCGACAGCCGCTGCCATGCGTTCCTTCGACCCGATGCGATTCAGGTGCTCGTCGATCAGCACATGACCGGCAAGGTGAACCACAGTTACCGCCTGTGGAATCTGCTGGTACTCGAATCGTGGCTTCGCCGCTGGCAATCGTGACGAGCAAGTTGGACTCGTTCGGGACTGAATGGTCAGACTGGAATTTGTTGAGCAACGAATCAAAGAGGAATGTCACGGTACTGCTGGTGACACAAAGTGCAGTTTTCAGCGATACGTTGGAACGACTGGTCAATCTCTTTTGAACTCACGGAGTTGCTTCGCCGCTTGAGCAGCAACTCTTGCAATTGCCGAGCATCGGATTCCGACTGCTGCAACATATTGCGGAAAGCCCCTGATTCCCTGCCACCCGAATTGAGCCGAAGCATTTCGG
>JANPLP010000594.1:0-3782 GCA_031426595.1 Planctomycetia bacterium
ATCGGGTCGGCTCGTTGCAATCAAATGGAGTACTTCGCAATGTCGCGCACGCTACTAGCAATTGTCATCGCCTTTCAATTCACCGCTGCTACTTTTGCGCAATCAGCGAAAGTGCCCACCGTGGGTAAGTCGCAAGCCGCCGCTGTTGGGCACGCTGGACACAATCATGCAGGACATGATCATGGCTCAAAAGGACCCAATAAGGGTGACTTGTTAGAAATTGGGCGAGGTGAGTATCACGGCGAACTGGTGGTCGACGAAGAGTCAAAACAAGTTGTCGTTTATTTGCTGGATGGCTCGCTGAAGTCGTACGTCGCGATCGACGCTTCGTTCGTAACGGTGAACTTCAAAAGTGGCACGCGGCCTGCTCAAGTTAAATTGCTACCGGTTCCGCAAGAGACGGATGTTAAGGGTGCTTCGTCCCGTTTCGGCTTGATCAGTCCCGAATTGTTTGAAGCGTTGCATGATGCCAAGTCGGACGCCAAATTGACTCTACGGATAGGCAAGAAAAGCTACGTTTCTAAATTGACTCACAGTCACGAAACGATCCATACCGGACAAAAGCCAACGACACTTGTCCCGAAAAATCGCTAGCGCATGGGTGCTGTCGATTACCCTCTCAAATAGCAAATAGCCAACGGCGCGCCTGGGGTCAATTATGAGTATGCGAAGCGACAGAGTGTCGCGCTGGTGGCTAGCGATAGCTGGGCTATGTCTGCTTGGATACGTAGGGGGTTTTCTTAACGGTCGGTTTACTACCGGTTCCTGGCCTTTGGCGGGATTCGCCTGGTCAAAGGGCGAACTGCACTCGGAGGACGTTAGTGGCACGGATCAGCATGGACATAATCATGCGACAGGCAACCTTGATAGCGACGACCACAGTGATCTCAGCAAATCGCCTTTCGGCTCGGCAAGGGACAAGGGCGCCGAAGATCACTCGCAAGAAGACGACCATGATCATGGTCACTCCGCTGCAGATTCACTTCTGGTGTCGGAGACTGCGAAAAAGAATCTCGGTTTAACAGATGAATTTCTCCAGCCGATCGAGCTGCGGTCTTTTACACGAACGCTTTCCGTTCCTTCGATCATCGTAGATAACCCAGGCCGAACTCGTTTGCCGGTCAGCGCGCCGATGACGGGGATCGTTACGCATGTCCATGCGGTGACTGGAGAAGCGATCAAGCCAGGTGATTTGATTCTCGAAATGCGATTGACTCACGAGGATTTAGTGACGGCTCAGAAAGAGTATCTGCAAACACTTGGCGATCGCGATATTGAACTGAAACAGATCGCTCGTATTGAAGGTTTGGCAACTGCCGGCGCAGTATCGAATAAGACACTAGTCGATCGGCAATTCAATCGTGACAAACTGGAATCACAACTGCGATCGCAGCGTGAGGCGCTGAGGTTGCACGGACTGTCCGATCAACAGATTAGTCACATAGACGAACAGCGACGGTTGCTGACTGAGATTCAAATTCTTGCGCCGCACCCGGATGACCATTCTGACGAAGAGCTTCATTTGAGTTTGCAACACGGTCAGAAGCTGAGCACGAGGTCACTGCCATCGAACCCATTTCGTGTCGCGAGTACGATCGAGGCGGATGGCTCGCACACAATTAAGCCGCCTAAGGTAACAACACCCAGCAACGCAGTGTCTGCTCAAGAGCATCCGACAACGGTACAGCCGCCCGCGGTGCAGCATGTTGCGGATAACTCGCATGTTTTGGTTCTGCAAGATCTGCACGTGCAAAAGGGGCAAATTGTAAACGCAGGCGATGCGCTCTGTGTTATGGCTGACTATCAAGAGCTGTTGATCGAAGGTCAAGCCTTTGAAACCGAAGCGAATGTAATTGCCAAAGCGAAGTTGGCAAACTGGTCTATGGAAGCGATCGTGGGTGACAACTCAGTCGCTACTCGCATCCAAGGTTTGCAACTGAGTCGCGTCGATAATGAGATCGACCCAGCCACTAGGACTTTGAAATTCTATGTTGCACTAAGCAATGTGCTGGTCGACGAGAGTATGTCGCCTGAAGGGCAACGCCACGTCACGTGGAAGTATCGAATCGGTCAACGATTGCAGATTCTGTTGCCTGTCGAAAAATGGACCGAACAGTTTGTCTTGCCAATTGATGCGGTCGTGCGCGAAGGACTCGAAAGTTACGTATTCCAGCAAAACGGCGATCACTTTGAGCGTGTTGCAGTCCACGAAATCTACCGCGATCAAACGCAGGTTGTCATCGGCAACGACGGAGCTCTTTATCCAGGCGATGTAGTGGCGATGCGGGGCGCTTATCAGATGCAACTTGCTCTAAAAAACCAATCGGGCGGTGCGGTGGATCCCCATGCTGGACACAATCACTAACAAACACGCCGTCACGAACAGGCTGCTATCGAATCAGTGCTGCCAAACCTGTACCCACTTTTTGGACTGCCTCGCATTTAAATGCTCAACGCCATTCTAAAGTTCGCACTGCACCAGCGCATGCTTGTCATCGCCATCGCGCTGTTAATGTCGGGCTACGGATTATGGACAGCTACGACGTTGCCCATCGATGTTTTTCCTGACCTTGATCGACCTCGGGTTGTGATCATGGCCGAAGCGGCTGGACTAGCTCCAGAGGAAGTTGAATCGCAAGTCACCTTTCCAATCGAAACAGCGGTCAACGGCGCTAACGGCGTGCAAGCCGTCCGCAGTTCCTCTTCGACAGGTCTTTCGGTTATCTATGTCGAATTCGAATTCGGAACCAACGTATTCACGGCGAGACAAATTATCAACGAGCGACTGCAATTGGTGTCCGAACGATTGCCTCCGACGATTAATCCCCAGCTTGCGCCGATCTCTTCGGTGATGGGGCAGATTCTAGTGCTGGGGATGTGGAGTCAAGATGAACGACTAACCTCTATTGACTTACGCACGGAAGCGGACTGGATTGTGCGACAGAGATTGTTGTCGATTCCGGGTGTGGCGCAAGTGTTTACGATGGGTGGCGGCCGCAAACAGTTTCAAGTTCAGATTGATCATGATGCGTTGCAAAAATATGGAATCACCATTGACGAAGTTCAAAAAGCGGTTGCGAGCAGCAACGAAAATGCGACTGGAGGTTACCTCAATCAGCGACCGAACGAGTTGCTGGTGCGCGCACTCGGTCGCATTCAGAGCATTGAAGATCTTAAGTCTATTGCGGTTGCCAATCGCAACTCGCGTCCCGTATCGTTGTCGATGGTGGCAAACATCGTCGAAGCGGCTCAAACGAAACGCGGCGACGCATCGGCCTTTGTCCGTGGAGCGGATGGCAAGTTCTCGGGTGGTCCGGCTGTTGTTTTAACGGTGAGCAAGCAACCGGGCGCCGACACTCGGAGAATCACACATGAAATTGAACTTGCGATCGCGGAGATTATGCCTTCGCTGTCCTCTGGGATTCGTATCGAACCGCTCTATGCCCAAGATCACTTCATCGACCGAGCGATCGAGAATGTCCTCGAAGCGCTGCGCGATGGGGGCGTGCTTGTGGTAATCATTTTGTTTCTATTCTTAATGAACTTCCGCACCACGTTCATATCGCTGACCGCTATCCCTCTGTCTTTGCTGATGACCGTAATGGTGTTCTACAGCTTTGGAATGTCGATCAATACGATGACCCTCGGTGGCTTGGCGGTGGCCATTGGCGAATTGGTGGACGATGCGGTCGTCGATGTTGAAAACATCTTTCGAAGGTTAAAGGAGAATGCGACGCTTGAGCAACCCGCCGCGCCGTTGCGAGTGGTGTATGAGGCGAGTC
>JANPLP010000595.1:0-6153 GCA_031426595.1 Planctomycetia bacterium
ATCGTTATACTCTTTGCCCAACGGCTTCGGAACGAGCCGATACGCAACCTCGATTGCGAACTTACCAGTGCGATTTGACCAGGAGGGACCTTTACATGTCGCGAACTCGTATTCCCCTAAGCCAAGCGGAAGAACACTCTCGGCTGCTCCGCGAACGACTTGAATTGAGCACCGCAGAAATTGGTTTGACCGTTCGAACCACCAATTGCCTCGAAGAGCGAGGTATTTTCACGGTCCGTGATCTACTTCGCAGCACTCCCAAAGAGCTGCTGAGCATCTCCAACTTTGGTGAAAAAACGCTCGAAGAGGTTTATATCGCGCTCGAAAAGATCGGCTACCCGCGACCCGCTCGACGCGCCGTAAACACTCCCAAGTAACCATACGCAACAGTGACCCGCATTACTTTGCTTGGACTAGAACCGCAGGTACGATCCCGCAACGTGCCTGCGGTTTTTCTATTTATGCCCGCAGCGAACCCAATATTTCTTCTGTTCTGACAGGGCAACACCAAATATCTTGCCGGCGCGTAGTTGTGTTAAAATTGAATTGCCCCCGGCACCCTCGCCTTCCTCACCCTCGTGTGCATCTGCCCTCTGTGTACCGCCGAGCCACTATGTGTCGTTTTCAATTTAGCGTTCCGTTTGTCCCACCAATTGTCCGACTAATTGTCCGACTTAATAACACGAACTGGCTTTGTATTGCGAGCCTAGCGTCGGCAATTATCGGCATGTCGGCTTTGCGAGTTCGAGCAGATGAGCCGGACCGGGACAAACCGCGCAAAGACGAAACGCAGACATCTATATTGCAAACATTCGTGCGCAGTCATTGCCTCGATTGCCACTCAGCGGATAGCTCTGAAGGCGATCTGGACTTAAGCGAACTCTCCTCGAAGCCGCTTGAAGGTCAGCACCTTGCCATTTGGACCAAGGTACATGACCGAGTGCTGGCTGGTGAAATGCCTCCCAAAGCCGAGTTGACCGCTGAGCAGACGTTGCCCTTCACGACGAATTTGTTCACTCGCTTAGTGGAGCTCGACAAACGAGAGCTCGCCACTTCCGGACGAGCTGTCTGGCGGCGAATGAATCGCTACGAATATGAAAACACACTCCGCGACTTGCTGGGTGCTCCCTGGCTTCAACTGAAAACCATGCTGCCCGAAGATGGTGAACAAAAACGCTTCAACAAAATTGGCGAAGCGCTCGATGTATCCCACGTCAACATGGCTCGCTACATGCAAGCGGCTGAGTATGCGCTGCGGCAAGTCAAAGCTCAGCATACTGAAAAGCCTGAGGCAAAAACGGATCGATACTATGCCCGCGAACAAACCTCGTTCACCCGCAAAGTGCACTACACCGAATTCAATCGCAGTCCGGAACGAGCCACGTTTCCATTGATCGAGTACGACGCGGACATCGCCGTGCTGCGAGACGAGAAGCACCCGTTCACCGTTGGCGATAAGGATGCCGAGCTGCGCGAACGCGAGGCCTTTGGTGTGGTCGCGAGCAGCTATGAGCCAATCGAAACTCGGTTCAACGCGTTCAAGGCACCGGAAGCGGGTCGCTACAAACTTCGATTCAAAGGTTATACGTTTTGGGCGGCAGGCGAAGAGAAGAAATGGTGGCGGCCTGATCGAGAAAAAACTTCTCGCGGACGTCGCTCAGAACCTGTTGCCGTCTATGCCGTCTCGCCACCTCGTCAACTGCGGAAACTCGGCGAGTTTGATTTCGATGTCGAACCGACGGTGCGAGGGTTGGACGTGTATCTACTGGAAGGCGAATCCATCCAGACAGACGCCGTGCGCTTATTCCGTTCGCGACCTTCGAACTGGCACAATCCGCTTGCCGAAAAGGATGGCATGCCCGGTGTTGCCTACAATTACATGGAAGCTGAAGGGCCGATCTACGACGAATGGCCAACGCGCGGTGCTACGTTACTGTTCGGCGATCTGCCGCTCGTGAAACACGATCGCAATGTGACAGTCGTTTCACATGACCCGCAACGCGACGCTGAACGATTGCTCAAAAAATTTCTTTCGCAAGCCTACCGTCGTCCAGTTCAAGCATCGGAAGTCGAACGTTTTATGACCGTCATCAACTTCGCTCTACAACAACAAATGAGTTTCGAGGATGCGATGCTTGCTGGGTACACAGCGGTTCTATGCTCGCCAGAATTTATCTGCTTGCAGGAACCAGTTGGCCAGTTAGATGACGCAGCGATCGCCACTCGAATGAGCCTCTTCCTGTGGAACAGCCAACCGGATGCGGCACTTCGTGAGCTTGCAGAAGAGGGTAAGCTGCAAGACAAGTCGGTAATCAGGCAGCAAGTTGCGAGACTGCTCGATGATAATCGCTCGCGTCAGTTCGTCGATGCTTTCTTGGCTTATTGGCTGGACTTGCGCAAGATTAATGACACTTCGCCCGATGAACGGATGTATCCAGACTATTATCTCGACGACGCGCTGGTGGATGCCGCGCTCGCAGAGACACAGCTTTACTTCCAAGAACTTGTTCGCGAAGATTTACCAGCTCGATTGATCGTCGACTCCGATTTTACGTTTGCGAACGAACGATTGGCTCAGCATTATCGCTTGCCGGAAATCGAAGGCGTTGCGATGCGTCGCGTTGCGTTGCCTGAAAGTAGTCCACGAGGCGGCTTGCTCACGCAAGCCAGTGTGCTCAAGGTGACTGCAAACGGCACCACGACATCGCCAGTGGTCCGAGGCGCGTGGGTGAATGAGCGAATTCTGGGTATTCAAACTCCGCCGCCGCCCAAAAGCGTCCCGGCGATCGAGCCCGACACGCGGGGAGCCACGACGATTAGGCAACAACTTTTGTTGCATCGCGCCGATACAAGTTGCAATGGTTGTCATGCCATCATTGATCCAGTCGGTTTCGCTCTGGAGAGTTTCGATGTGGCTGGCGGTTGGCGCGAGCGCTATCGCAGCTTGGGTGAATCCGGCGAAGCGGTTGAAGGGTTCGGAAAGAATGGCCAACCATTTACATTCCGCCATGGCCCCGAAGTGGACGCTTCTGGAAACCTTCCAAGTGGCGAGAAGTTTGCCGATATCTTCGAACTAAAAAAACTGCTCGCCGCCAATCAACGTGGCATCGCAAAGAACTTGTTGCATCAGCTTGTAATTTACGCGACCGGCGCGCCGATAAGATTCAGTGATCGCGTCGAAGTCGAACAGATACTAGATCGCCTCGCGAACGGCGACTATCGACTAAAATCAATGATCACCGAGATTGTTGCTAGCGACATGTTCCTGAAAAAATAGATTTTCGTTGTCTCACCCACAGCCCGCTGAGATCTCACCATGCCCAACTTTCTTAATAACAAATCGCTGTCGCGCCGCACACTGCTCCGTGGACTCGGCGTCGGTCTGGCCCTGCCGCTACTCGATGCCATGGTTCCCGCCATCGCCCGCGCTGCCATGTTTACCGAAGTGGATGTCAACAATCCCCCTCGTCGCATGTTGGGAATCTGCAACAACTTAGGCTTACTTCCCGAACAGTTCTTTCCTCAAGATACCGGTCGCAGTTACCAACTTTCACCCTATCTGAAACTGCTCGAGAAGCATCGCGACGACTTCACCGTGTTCAGCGGAGTGTGGCATCCAGACGTCGATGGCGGGCACCCTGCTGACATTTGCTTTCTGACTGCCGCACCGCATCCCGGTTCAGGCGGTTTTCGCAACACCATCTCACTCGACCAGTTCGTCTCTGAACGCATCGGGCACTTAACTCGGTTCCCCTCCATGACCTTGGGAGTCAACGTTCAACAAGGCCAGCGAAGCCTATCTTGGACCGGAGCCGGCGTTCTGATTCCGTGCGAAGAAAAGCCATCCAGTGTTTACAAACAACTGTTCCTTCAAGGCACTAAGCAAGACATTGAAGATCAGCTTAAACGATTGGAACTCGGCAAGAGCATCATGGATGCAGTTGCCGGCCAAACGAGCGACTTGGTGCGGAAACTGGGACCGAAGGATCGCGATCGCGTCGATCAGTATTTGACCGGTGTCCGCGAGCTCGAAAAACGATTGATTGCGGCCGAGCAATGGGAGCATGTGCCGAAGCCGAAGACTTCCGTACCCGCGCCGCTGGATCCCGCCGATCCGAAGGAGTACATGGAGAAAGTTCGCTTGATGTACGATATGGCGCGACTCGCACTCGAAACCGACTCGACCCGCGCCATCACGCTACTACTCGATAGCGTGAATTCACCTACCATCGAAGTTGAAGGAACAAAAATCACCGACGGTTACCATAACCTCTCCCACCATGGTAAGAGCGAGACCAAGATCAAGCAACTTGAAGCGATCGATCAGTGGCACATGAGGTTACTCGACGAAATGTTCACCAACATGAAAACCGTCAAGGAAGGTAACGAAACACTCTTCGACCGCACGATGGTTCTGTACGGCAGCAACCTAGGCAATGCAAACACACACGTCACTACTAATCTGCCTGTTCTGTTTGCTGGCGGTGGTTTCCGGCATGGTCAACACTTGGCCTTCGATACTCAAAACAATTACCCGCTACCCAACCTATTCGTATCGATGCTGCAACGCATGAACATGGAAGTGGATCGTTTCGCAACATCAACCGGCACCATGCGCGGGCTAGAGCTCGTTTGATCAAGCTAAGTTTTTCGCATGAGGCGCGTAGCGCTGAACTGCTGTCGAGCGTCACACGCGAATGAATATCTTGTTCGCGTGCAGAATGGCTGTGAACGCCAAGCACACGAGCACCATGCACAAGGCCATCGCCAACGATGCGTTCATCGGTGACAACCAACTTGCAAAAGCCTGCTCATACAGCCACGCTTTCAACGTGCTGCTACCGACTTTGATTACTGACAGCACATCGCCTAGTAAACTTGAAAGTACATAAGCCACAATCGCATTGCTGCCGAATACGAGCAGCGGCCATAAGCCTCGGCGATACTCTTTGATCTCAATGAAGTAGTAGAAAACTGCCAGCACATGGGTGGCGAGTCCAGCCGTCAGAAATACGAAACTGACAGTCCACAGTTGCTTATTGATCGGCATCACAGGACTGATCAAGTAAGCCGCCAGCAAACTTAGGTTCGCTGCTACAAACAACCGGACGAGCGCCATTGGCCGGTCGTTGGATTGTAAAAGCTGCTGACCAGTGAAGTATCCCAGCAGCGCCGTAGTGATCGCTGGCAAGGTGCTCCAGACTCCTTCCGGATCAAAGCCTTTTGCAGGAGCACCGGTCCACGTATGGCCAGCCAACAGTTGGTTATCTAGCCACCAGCAAAAGTTACCCACCACGTCGAACACCCCGGCGCCATGCCCGGGAACCGGATAGAACCACATCCCGAGCGCGTACAAGACTAATAGGAGAACTGCGACTGCCCAGCGACCCATATTGGGCAACAGCGTCACGGTCAAGCTCGCGAAAAAATAGCAGATCGCGATGCGTTGCAACACGCCTGGCCATCGTGCCTCCAATACCACTTGCGGCTTCCATAAAACATCAGGAAAAATGCCGAGCAAAAATCCGATGAGGAACAGGACGACGGTGCGCTGCAACACCTTTAACATCAGCTTGAGGCGCCCACCTTTGGCCAGCCGCTTTTCAAATGAAAACGGCATTGCCACTCCGACGATGAACAAGAAAAACGGGAACACTAAATCGGTTGGCGTCCACCCATGCCACTTCGCATGCAAGAGCGGTGGGTAGACGGCTGACCAACTTCCTGGGTTGTTAACTAAAATCATTCCAGCCATCGCTAACCCTCGCATCGCATCGAGCGAAATCAGTCGTGGCTGCGAGGCGGCGTTGGTTGGAGCTTCAGCGGTTGTCAATCGTCTACCTTTGCTTACTCGAACAAAGCTCGTCGGGCGTTAGATTATGGTGACGGCTTCGATCCAGTTCGGATCGTAGTCGCGTTTCCACAAGGCCTGCTGTTCTTTGTCATCCAGAACATGTCCATTCTCAGGATTGCAAGTTACCGTGCGACCTGTTCGATAAGCAATGTTACCCAAGTGACACAGCAAGGTGCTCTTGTGCCCTTCTAAGATCGGCTGATTCAACAGCGACGAATTATTCGCTCGGATCGCAGCGATGAAATTCTCCAAATGTTCAACTTGGCCACCCGCCGCTTGCGTGCCTTCGTCGATTTCCT
>JANPLP010000596.1:0-1640 GCA_031426595.1 Planctomycetia bacterium
CGGCGATGAACTCCGCGTGCTCGATACCGAACTGACGCGTTTTCTGGATGTCTGCGGCGGATGCGAACGCATTCAGAAAACTCGCATCGTGACTTCGTATCGAACCTTCGCTAGACAATGCATTGTACTCGTACTGCTGACCTTGCCCTGGGGGATGGCGCACGACTTCGGGTGGTGGACCATTCCGCTAACGATCATCATCTCCTACTTTATGATCGGCCTTGAAGTAGTAGCTGAACACGTCGAAGAACCGTTCGGTTACGACGAAGACGATCTCGACTTGGAAGGTATTTGCATTGGCATTGAAGCCTCCGTTAACGAAGTCTTCCGGGTGTGCAAGTAAGCTCTGTTAAGCTTTGTTTTTATTAAGCTTGGATTCGAATGCGGGGGAATGCACGGAGGCAGTTAGCGCTTTTGGCAGGTGGGGCAATAGAAAGTCGAACGTTGAGCTTGCACGATGCGCTTGATCGGAGTGACCGAACAATGACTGCATAGCTGCTCGGCTTTATCGTAAACGCGATGCATGTTCTGATAGCTTCCTGGATCGTTGATGGCGTTACGATAAGTGCCATCGGACAACGTCGAGCCCTCCATTTCAATAGCGATGTTTAGTATCTGAAGCATCGCCTGATGCAGCACTTTCAACCGCTCGCGACTGATCTTCGAAGCGGGCCTTTGGGGATCGATCTTCGCTTGAAACAACATCTCCGAAGCATACAAATTGCCGACACCCGCCAAGAGTTTTTGATCCAGCAACGCCACCTTGATGGGCCTCGCTGTGGCTCGCAATCGGGCGATGAATTCCTCTACAGTAATCTGCAGCGCGTCTGGCCCCAGTCGACCCGCCACGATGCGATCTTGCAGCTCCGCAGTTGGCATAAGTTCCACAGTGCCAAGCCCTCGGCGGTCCCAGAACTGCAGCCGAAGTCGCTCGTTGAAATCGATTTGCAATCGGATGTGGTCGGGATCAGGCGGCGCGTCCAGTGCCACAAGGCCAGTCATCTTGGGCTGCAAAATCAATGAATCCTCACCAGTCTGAATCACCACGCGTTTGCCCAGTCGCGTGACCGCTTCGATGCATCGCCCCGTCAAACGAGCACGAATGTCAGCGATGTCCGGTCGGATTTGAATTGGCCGATAACTGCATGGCGGCAAAACCACTTCGCGAACCCGCTTGCCAATGATTGGATAGATGCCTCGACACATCGTTTCAACTTCTGGCAGTTCAGGCACGGCTCCACCTCGCAGCGATTCAATCAAATTTCACTTAGCTGCGTGAAATCCACGTAGCTGCGTCTCTCCGAGACACAGTTTACTTAGATACACTTTACTCAGATGCAGTTTGCTGATTCGCTAGCGCATTGTCCAGATTAAATTTTACGGTGGCACGCTCCGAGACTTTGCGAACGGCGTGGCTTATGTCGCTCAAATCACGCCCTTCGCAAAGCCTCAGAGCATGCCACACAAGAACGATCAACCCTAAAATTAAATCTGGACAGAGCACTAGTGCTTCAACACAATTTAACTTTGGGGTAGAGATGCTTCAGTTTTTTGCGGGCATCCTCGACAGTGAATTGCCAGTCGACCCCTCGTTGTTTCGCATTCGTTGCAGTTGCCCAAGCGGATACTTGGGCCTGAAT
>JANPLP010000597.1:0-6574 GCA_031426595.1 Planctomycetia bacterium
CCCATGGATCCTCGCCCACAAATCCCACACTGCGTTGATGACCGCAGCCGCCGCCAAGTGAATGATCCCCTTCTCAGGCCCCACCCAACGCAACTGACTATCGCCGGTCAGTCTGCGATACATCCTCCACGGTTCGACCATCAGCGACTCGACGGACTGCCCAACCAACAGTGGGACCAACGCTCGAATCGCAGCCACACACAGCTCGTTCCCTCGCCCAATCGTGAACGTCATTCCATGCCCGGCGAGTTCCCGCGACTCTGTTTTCAACACCACATAAGCCGCTGAATAATCTGGATCGGGATTCATCGCATCCGAGCCATCCAAGCATTGCGAAGTTGGAAATCGGAGATCGTGTGTTTCAAAGCCAACGATACGCATAAGTGTTCCCATCGAACCCGAAAACGATCAGGCGACGACGCCCTTCCACATGTGTGTGCTTTAGCGACTTCAACGCAAAGAGACTGCTACGTCCAGAGTAGCCCATAAGCAGTTTTAACAGCGCGTGAGTCTGTGGAACTGCCCCAGTTTCACACCCTTCGCAGTTTACCAAAACACAGCCGTTAATTGGCGCAGGATTGCCCAACGGTGTATAGAACCCCTTGGCAACTCTACTTCCAGATAGAGAGCAGCTTTTCAATGTACGAGTGATTGAACTAATAACTTGACATTGTCTGGCTAGACGCTTCCCTGAAAGTCAATCAACAGGCCTTGGTATGAGCCTGGGCAAAATGAGTAGGGCGTCTGCCGCTTTACGCAGTGTGCGCGCCACTGTCGTTATCGAATGGCCGAGATTGCACGAGTCACAGCGGAGTGACTCGTGAGAAGATGCTTTACGCCCCTTTGACTAGGACGCGTACTCAGCTCGGAAAAACGACTTGCTGTCGTTGACCGTGGGCTTGATGGTCCGAGCTCCCTCTTTCCAGTTCGCTGGACAGACCTCGCCATTCTTCTCAAAGAACTGCAAAGCCTGAACCAGTCGCAGCGCTTCATCCACGCTACGTCCGAGCGGCAAATCGTTCACCACTTGATGACGAACGACACCCTTCTGATCAATCAAGAATAATCCACGCAGCGCGACTGTGTCACCGATCAGTACGTCGTAATCGCGTGAAATCTGCTTGCTAAGGTCTGCCACAAGTGGATACTCGATATTTCCCAAACCGCCTTGATCGCGAGCCGTATTGCGCCAAGCCAAATGCGAGAAGTGACTATCAACGCTGACACCGATCAGTTGCACGCCTAACTTGGAAAATTCCGCGGCGCGATCTGAGAAAGCAATGATCTCAGTGGGGCATACAAACGTGAAGTCCAGCGGGTAGAAGAACAGTACTACATACTTCCCCTGGTAATCGCTCAAGCTGATTTCCTGGAACGATCCGTCTGCCATCACCGCTTGGGCCTTGAAATTGGGTGCTGGCTTTGTAACTAGAACACTCATTCGATTTATCCTCTAAGAACTTGTAATTTGGTCTGGCTGGTCTGTCGGTTTACAACATCTTACTAGTCGCATAGACGACTGGCGAGATACCTGAAACGCATACAAACCATGCGTCACAAGTTCGGGGCCAATCGCGGCGCAAACAAACCAGCCTGCTGCAGTTGAAAAGCCACATTCAGCAATCGCGCCTCTCCCAGCGCGGCCCCTTCCAGTTGAATCGCCAGCGGCAAACCATCCTCTGTGAACCCAGCCGGAACTGATAGCGCTGGAATCCCCGCTAAATTGGCCCCAACGGTAAACAAGTCACCCAAATACATTTGCACCGGGTCGTCGGCTTTCTCCCCAATCTTGAAGGCTGGAGTTGGCGTCACGGGGCCGAGCAACACGTCGACCTCCCCAAATGCCTTTGCATAGTCGTCCGCGATCATCCGCCGGACTTGCAGTGCCTTCTTGTAATACGCATCGTAGTAACCCGCGCTCAGCGCGAACGTTCCCAACATGATTCGACGCTTGACCTCCGTCCCAAATCCTTCACTGCGGCTGCGAGCGATCATGGCGTCGAGCGGCGATTCGGATTTTGAATCTCCCATCGCTCGATAACCATAGTGAACTCCATCATAGCGCGACAAATTGCTGCTGGCTTCACTGGTTGCGACCAAGTAGTAGGTAGCGACCGAATAAGCCGTGTGGGGCAGATGCACTTCAACGATCGTCGCTCCGAGGCTCTCCAGCATCTGTTGACTCTTGAGCACTGCCTCGCGAATTCGCCTGTCGAGCGCTTCATGCTCCACGTGCTCGCGAATTACACCCACCCGTAAACCTTTCAGCGGCTCGTTCAACGACTTGGTGTACTGAGGTACTTCAGCCTTCAGTGAAGTGCTATCCAGCGGATCATGCCCAGCCAACAGCTCCATGCAAGCCGCCAGATCTTCGACGTGATGAGCCAGCGGTCCGACCTGATCCAAACTGCTCGCGAACGCCACCAACCCAGATCGGCTCACGCGTCCATAAGTCGGCTTCAGCCCACATACGCCACAAAACGCCGCCGGCTGCCGCACCGATCCACCCGTATCCGAACCGATCGATAGCGGAATCATCCCAGCCGCCAAAGCCGCTGCCGCCCCGCCGCTCGACCCGCCCGGAGTTCGCTCCAGCGACCAGGGATTGCGAGTCACTCCGAAGACACTGGTCTCCGTGCTGCCGCCCATCGCGAACTCGTCCATGTTCGTCTTGCCCAGCATCACCAAGCCGCCGTCGAGCAACTTTTTCACCGCCGTCGCCACATACGGAGCTTTGAAGTTCTGCAGCATCCGCGAACCACACGTCGTCGGCGAACCCACCGTGCACAGCACATCTTTAATTGCCACCGGCACGCCCGCCAGCGGCCCAGCTAACCCGCCATCAGCGATCTGCTGGTCAGCCTGCTCAGCTTCCGCCAGAGCACGTTCGCCCGCAGTGTAAGTGAACGCATTGACCGCCTGATCGCCAGCCGTCATGCGAGAAAGAAAATGCTCAGTCACCTCGCGGCTAGAAAGCTCGCGCGAAGCGATTTTGCGGCCCAGTTAAACAGCGGAAAGTTGTTCGATTTTCATGCAGAAGAGCTTAAGCCACTCAGCCTAAACTCACAACCCAGCGTTAACCCTGGATCGTAGCCGGACCGTCAATGAATTCATCATTGGCGAGTTAAGTTGGACATGTATTGCTTGCTCTGCGGAGCTCGTGCTTTCAGGGCCAAAGAGGCCCGGGAATTTGCAAAGCGGCGGGCGGGCGTTCAGCTCGCATGTCATTGCGTTTTGCCTAGTCCCAGCTCGTTGGAGTGGGCAGACTACCAGGCCTTCGGCCCTAAACACAATCAGGTGTTTTCCGCCATGCAAACACTCCAGGGAGCGATTGTTTCTGGGTGGCACCAACTGGTGCCACCTGGTGGGCTCCTGCGTAAGACTTGAGTACAACGTAACCGATTGAGTCTTCACCGGAGGACTCTCTCATTTCCAACTCCAAGCCGGTT
Organism: Planctomycetia bacterium; assembly: GCA_031426595.1. GTDB lineage: Bacteria > Planctomycetota > Planctomycetia > Pirellulales > Pirellulaceae > Aureliella. The sequence goes on from JANPLP010000597.1 coordinate 3,450, forward strand.
TATCTCGGCGCTTTCCCTGACCTCCCTTTTCTGTTCGCTACTCACTTCGTTCGCTCCTTGATCTGCTTTGCATCCAAAAGGAACTCCGTAAACGTATCTGAATATTCCGCTGGTGCAGGGGGAATTACAAGTTCCTTTTCGTTCATCTGTAGCCACCGGACAAAGGTTGTTCCAACGCTGCCGTACGGATCGTTTTGGGTAGCCGCAGCCTCAAAATTGCATTCAGCTAAAAGGCTGATGTCCTTCTTAGTTTCAAAAATATATCTTTTTTCAAGCGTCACGATACTCTCATCACCAACCATGGTTTTCCGCACAAATCGTTTTGGCAAAAGCGATGAGGGGTTGATAAATACTAAATGCGAGTAGGTTTTATTGGGTCCCCAAGAGGTGCAGCAGATCATACCATCCGGTTGTAAGTTCGCGTCAATAGAGTCAAACGCTTTCAACTGTGCTGTCACGTGCTCTTCACGAGAACTTTCACTAAAGTGATAGGGGTGACCATTTAAGCAAGCAAATTCCATCGCCGGAATTCTGTTACGTCGAACGAACTCGCCCAAGGTCGCACTTTTCCCATTGGCTGGGTAGGTTACGCCATCCACGTAAGAAAAGTATGATGTTGTCGTAAAGGGTAGTTTGACTTTGAATTTGCCTACTTTTTTCGGATCGATTGCTGAAAAACGTTGTTTTGAAGCGTAAAAAACGGACTTGCGAGCATAGTCGCAAATGATGCGTTCAATTTTTTCTTCGAATAGCCCAGCATCATTCTTACCCTCTCCTCGGGGCAAGGTGCGGGCAGATTCTGTGGTTACGAGACAATCGTAGTTTTGGATTGCTACAGCGTTTGTCAGCGCGGCAGAAAGGTAAGATCCTCCGGCATTGGAATTCGTTTGCGCGATCGCCAAATCTGCCAAGAGAGTCACTACACCGTAAATAACGACCAGACAAGAGTATTTGTAAATCATGCGACGACCTCCGATGCTTAACAAATTGCTTCGACTTTTTCTATTCAGTTAAACCGAAAAACTGTCGTCGACGTTCTCTAGAATCATGCAAAGTGCAAAACCAATCATCGATTTCACTTTTTATTTCCTTAACAGAATCCGCGACATGGAAGGCTACTTTGGATACCGACACTTCAAGCAAAAGTCCGTTCTTATGCCTGCGTGCTTTATCCTAACCGTAATGTTTTCAACTTGAACAGCTTGAGATGGAATACTGCACTTGAGCCGATAAATGCCGGTATTCAATGGGACGCACTCGATTTTTGCGGCAGCGTCCACTTCTGGCCCAAATTCGACAGATGTCACTGAGTCCTTTGCTGTATTACCCCGAACTCGCAACATAAGAGCACCCGCGTAGCTGCCGTCCTTATCGCTTTCCGACAGCGTTAAGATTTCCGGAAAGAGTTTATAGCGCCCTTCCACTTCAAGCGAAAGTCTTGCTGCCTGGGATTGTGAAAGTCGCTTCACGTTTAGTTTTATCTCGCCAACCTCGGTTAAATCATCGATGCGCTCGGTCAGATACGTTCCTTTAAGGAATGGGCGCGATTGCACTTCACAAATCTCGAAGCTGACAAATTTGAGATTGTCTGCAAACACTGGACGAACATCGCGTATCGCGATATCCGCAGAAATCACAAGCGGTACCATGAATGTGGTCTGCGCATTTTTCTCATGATCTTCGCGAAACGTCGTGTGTGAAAAGTCGTCGTGCGCGAAGCCTGCAAGCTGCTTGTAGTGAAGCTTAAACTGTAAAGTAATGGACGACTTATCTTCGAGCTCAAGTTGCGCCTGCAGCACCTTAACCAATGAGCGGGGCGATTTGTCGACGTCAAATTGGAATTCCATGCGGGTGTGCTCGCCAGGCGAAAGTTCATCTTTCGAAACGCGGGTATTGAGACATTTGCAACCGACAACGACATTTTCGAAGCGAACACTGGCATTCGAACCGTTTCGAAACCGAACTGCAACGGTCTTTGATTCACCAGGAATGACACCATCAATATCGACAATGCGTGGTGCTAATTTGTCAGTTCCATCATAGATGAGTAGATATTCTGATGGCTCGTCAAACGCAGCACAGCGGCAGCAGAACGAAAGCGATAAACAAAAGGCGACGACAAATGCTGTTCCCGCATACATGCGTCTGGAGTCCTGGTAATGCACAATAGCGCTCCCGATAGAGTCAATGCCGTACCGTCTCTTCGCGCCACAAAGGCGATCCTACAAACCTATCAGCGTGAGGCAAGCGATTTCCGTCGATTTCGTGGAAATAGTTTCGACAGGAATCCTGATGGCAGACAGGACTCCTGCAGGAATCCAGGGACATACATATTTGATGGCTGTACTTGCAAATCTGGATGGGTGTGGGGGGAGGGCTTTGCGATGGCTAGAGTGGCACAGCAGGGTAATCGCCTGTCGAGCAGCATGGTCCAATGATTGCTGAGTCTCTTGAAGACTGACCTAATGAAGCCGCGAATACGATCACTAAAGTGAACTTCACTTGCTTCGGAATTTGAGTTTTGAAAGTAGCGTTGCGAAGCGAAGTTGTGCCTAAGCCAACAACTCCTTCACCGGCGAAGCAGGTTCAACTCCAGTCAATCTTTGATCCAAGCCCTGCGACTGGAAAGTGAACTTTTCATGCGCGATCCCCAAGCACTGCAAAATGGTCGCGTTGAAATCGTTGATGTGCACCGGCCGCTCAGCGATGTTGTAACTGAAGTCATCGGTCTCGCCGACCGACACGCCGCCCCGGATGCCACCACCCGCCATCCACATCGTGAAACACCGTGGATGATGGTCGCGGCCGTAATTCTCGCGCGTCAAACCGCCTTGGCAATAAACAGTCCTTCCGAACTCGCCGCCCCACACAATCAACGTCGAATCGAGCAAACCGCGTTGCTTTAAATCGCGAATCAAAGCCGCCGTGGGTTGATCGATGTCGCCACACTGCGCAGGTAAATCGCCCGCAATGTTGCCGTGCTGATCCCAACCGCGATGCAGCAACTGCACGACTCGCACGCCGCGCTCGACCAACCGTCGAGCCAACAGAGCACTGGCTGCAAACGTACCCGGTTCTTTCACTGCAGGTCCATACATCTCTAGCGTCGATTCACTCTCGTCGCG
>JANPLP010000598.1:0-3356 GCA_031426595.1 Planctomycetia bacterium
CCGAGCGTCGAATTGTCGGTAGCTAAATCGGTAACGCACTCCACGGTACGAATGCAGTGCGCATCGACCGTGTATTTGTGGTATTCGTTAAACTGAAGCAGGCATCGCGCGTGTTTCATTCCTGGAATGATTTGCTCGAGCACTCGAAGCTCTTGCAGGCGACGCAGTTGCGATCCGAGATTGCCGTAGTGTGAAAGCAGTTCCCAAAATCGTTGAATGGTCACTGCATCGATCTCTGATATCGGTCGTCCTAACATAGCAGAGCGGATTTCGCGCCAGGTGTTATGCTCAATCGGGCGCCCGTACTTATTGGACAGGGACATCAGCTCGAGCACGGCGGCAGGATCGCGCTTCAATCGATCGAGGCCAGATCGTGTAGCCCATACATGGGACCAACCAACTCGATAATCGCGATGCACTGGCAGACCGACCGCATGCTCGAGGCTCTGTGCGATCCGCGAACGCATTTTTGCTGACGCCAGAAAGTGCGTGCTGCTATAGCGGATCTCGCTGGTCCGCTCAAAGTACTGCTGCATAAATTGCTCGACCGGCAGAATTCCATCTGCGCCGTGAAAGCCGCTCCAACTGGCAAGCTTCATTTGCAGAGGACGATCAAGCTGGTCTTGCGACTTGCCATATTCAAAGTGCATTTGATTGCGTAGGCGAAGCAAGTATTGGTAGCCGCTCTTCAGCGCATTTTGATCTTCCGCGGAGAGATGCCCGAGCTGTGCGAGCTGATCGAGGTCGCATTCGCCGTACTGTGTAAAGCCGATCCAGCGCACAAGTTGAATGTCCCGCAGACCACCGCGCGAACGCTTAATGTTCGGCTGCAACAGGAACACCGTCTCGCCGTACTTGCGACGCTCTTCGAACCGAGCTTGTTCGACGGCCCGAATCATTCGACTACTGCGGCGTTTGGCACCTTGACGTAAGTTGCGCATTAACTGGCTGAATAAATCGACACTCCCCGCAATCACGCGACTTTCCACCAGCGATGTATAGACGGTGGCGTCGGTCCAAGCCAACTTCAATGCCTGCTGTGGCGTGCGAAGCGAGAAGCCCAACTGGCACCCCGCATCGACAATCCACTGGCTAAGCGTTCTAGCCAATGGTATCGCATGCTGGGTGTAATTCGGCGAATGAAGTAGCATGAGATCAACGTCGGAGAACGGAGCGACATCGCGTCGGCCGTATCCGCCGTGCGCGACCAAGGTCACATTCTTGTCCAACTTGTCGACCGAAAGTTCAGCCACAGCGGCTTGGAGTAGTTCGAGAACAAGACTATCGACGAGGTCAGACAGTCGGACGCAGACTTGCAAACCTGAAGCGCCGCTGTCATGCAACGCGCGCAGGCGCAAACGACCGTCTTGTAAACGTGCTCGACACTCAATCACTGCCTGTGGCAGTCCGCCTGCTACTGCCATTGGCTCCCCTGCTAGATGGCTTCTTCGCCCGATTCACCAGTTCGAATTCGAATTGCGTCCGCGAGGTTTGTGACAAAGATCTTGCCATCACCGATTTGCCCAGTCTGCGCCGTGTTCAATATCGTATCGATGACCGTTTGCAGATTTGCGTCCGAACAGACCACTTCGATTTTCACTTTTGGAACGAAGTCCACGGCGTACTCCGTGCCGCGATAAATCTCAGTGTGGCCCTTCTGACGACCATAACCGCGCACTTCGCTGACCGTCATGCCATGAATACCTTGTTCGGTTAGCGCGTTTTTGACATCTTCAAGTTTGAAGTGTCGAACGATTGCTTCGATTTTTTTCATCCACCGAGTCTCCGGAAAGTCATCTCTGCCGTTGCTGCACAGAAAAACCTAGGCTACATCTCAAAAGCGGGCTATCTCTTTCCGGTCATGCTTTTTGTTCAACGATTTGCATGCCCACCAAAAGGGCCGTAACCTCAATTGAGTCAGCTGTTATTTTATCCTGTGACGGTCCGCTCAGGAATCGGGACAGCTCCACGAATTTTGACTTCGGGACTGTTCGCGAAGTATTGACCGCAAGCAACCCCGTACAAGTGTAGCTTTTTAATCTTCCCGGTGCGGGCTGGAGGTACTCGATTGCCCGGCTGCATCCCTGCAGGGGCACACTCTGGCAGCCTTTAGATCCTCATGGAGCGGCTGGACGCACCCAGGGCTGGTCGGGAACGCCGGCAAGCATATTTTGCAGCCTCGCCACCACAAACAACCAGTCGCTCAGCCGGTTCAGGTAAATAATGATTTTGCCACAGTCAGCAATGCCGGGTTGCTGCGACAAGTGAACTACGTCACGTTCAGCACGGCGACAAACAGTTCTAGCCCAGTGCAGCGATGCCGAGGCAGCACAGCCGCCAGGCAGCACAAAATTCTTAAGCGGAGGAAGACGCTCTTCCATCTGATCCATCGAAGTTTCCAAATCTCCAATCCTCGATTCAGGTAGCAGACACATCCCTTGAGCGACCGGATCGGGCGTGGCTAATTCGGCGCCAATTGAAAACAGATCGCTTTGAATGTGAGTTATCGTCTGCTGCAAGTCGCCAGATTCGCTGCTGAGCGATTGAAGCACCATTCCCAGTACGGCATTCAATTCATCCACGCTACCATAGGCCGAAATGCGAGGGTTATCCTTGAGAACGCGCGGACCAGCGAATAGCCCCGTAGTGCCAGAGTCGCCGGTCTTGGTATAAATCTTCATCACTATTTCTTCTTGATCCCGGTGGGACGTAAGTTTGTTCAGATTGAATACAAGTGCACAACTATCCGCCCAGCGACCCTTCGGATCCAAAAATACGCGGCATTTCCAGAATCACTAGGCAACCACAGGTTCGCGGTTTGGCTCGGGGCAAGTCTCGACCTCAGTAGTTCGTATCCGAGCAATTGCTTCGACTCCCGTGTTACTGGGCGTATATTATAGGAACGGTCAAGTCTTCAGAAGCGGAGCGAAAATTTGTCGAGTTTAGTTGAAGCAGCAGGCATGCTCGTGTTCGCACTCGAGTCGCCTCCAAAATTCTTGCTGATGCGTCATCGCGATCGTTGGGATCTACCCAAAGGACACGCTGAACCTGGTGAAACCGCACTCCAAACGGCGCTCCGCGAGACTGAGGAAGAAACGGGAATCGCCGCGAAAAACGTCGATGTCGATCCCGACTTTCGATACGTAACACAGTATCAGGTTCGCTATCGTCACGACGGAGAGCGACTCAAACGAGTCACTTACTTTGTGGGCTATCTTCCAGCCACGCGTTTGATCTGCTTAACCGAACATGAGAGCTATTTATGGTGGGCTTGGCCGCAATTGGACAGCGTTCAAGTTCAAACGATCAATCCATTACTCACAGCTGCCCACAAGCATTTTGAACAGTTTCCTGAG
>JANPLP010000599.1:0-3964 GCA_031426595.1 Planctomycetia bacterium
TGTGCTGGTTAGAAATCTCTTTTCGCCCTCTGAGATCGACTTAATCAATCGCTACGCGCGAGCCGATCAGCAGATCGCCGCACGAGCCACGAGTCGTTCAGACTCACAGGGCGGTACCACGACGCTTTCGCTCAGCAACGATCTGGAGGACAACCTTTACGCCGCCATCGTCCGCTCTCAACGTGTGGCCAATAACATGGCTACGCTGCTGGGTGACGAAGTTTATCACTACCATCACAAAATGATGTTGAAAGAACCGTTCGTCGGCGGCGCTTGGGAATGGCACCAAGATTACGGTTACTGGTATGACTTCGGATGTTTGTATCCCGACATGGGAAGCTGCTTCCTCGCCGTCGATCGCGCGAGCCGCGAGAATGGTTGCTTGCAAGTGCTCCCTGGGTCGCATCATTTTGGCCGCATGAATCACATGAAGATCGGGGGACAAACTGGCGCTGATCCGGAACGCGTCGAAGCCGCTTTGCAACGTTTGCCAATCGAGTACGTGGAAATGGAACCGGGGGATGCACTGTTCTTCCACGGCAATCTGTTGCATCGCTCAGACCAAAACACCAGCCCCAATCCGCGCTGGTCGCTCATCTGCTGCTACAACACACGACGCAACGATCCATACAAAGTTTCACGACACCCCAACTACTCACCGCTCGAATTGCTGGATGATGCGCAGTTTGAGTCACACGCGCGAGCACACCTCCAACGGCTTGATGTTTGAGCGCAGTTATCATACGTCGATTGATTTGGTTTTCTGTTTGTGACCTCAAGAAAGCGGATTCCACCATGCGCGGCTTAGTCTCTGTTTTCATCGCCATACTGGCTGCGTTCACCAGTGGCTGTACGGATCGCACCCCTGAAGCCGATGCTGCGGCAGCCAAAGCACTGTACAAGGGGACGCATCCCATTCGAGCCACTGTAACGGTGGGAATGGTAGCGGATCTCGTTCGCGAGATCGGCGGTGATCAAGTTGCGGTAAAGCAGTTGTTAGGCTCAGGTGTTGATCCGCATCTTTACAAACCAACTCGCGATGATGTCAACGCTCTGATGAAGGCGGACATCGTGTTCTTTAACGGACTGCTGCTCGAAGGCAAAATGGCTGAGACGTTACATGCTTTGTCTGGCAAAAAAAGAAGCATCGCCGTTGCGGAAAGACTAAGCGCGGAACGCCTGGGCACTACCGCCGCCACTCATGAACATCCCGATCCACACGTGTGGATGGATGTCAGCCTGTGGAGTGAAGTCGCACAAATAATCGGAGACGAACTAAGCCAATACGATCCGCCGCACAGGGAGCAGTATCAAGAGCGCACCAAGCTGCTGCGAACTAAGCTGGATGCACTGCATCAGTACGGCGTTCAACATATCGGTGCTATCTCAGACGACCAGAGAGTATTGGTAACTTCGCACGATGCATTTCGTTACTTTGGCAAGGCTTACAATATCGAAGTACAAGCCATTCAAGGGATCAGCACCGAGTCGGAAGCGGGTCTGCAACGCGTCAACGATCTCGTCGATATGCTGGTCGCTCGTAAGGTCAAAGCGGTGTTTGTCGAAAGCAGCGTGCCTCGGGAAAGCATCGAAGCATTACTGCTTGGCGCCGAAAGTCGCGATCACAAAGTCACCATCGCTGCCGAATTATTCTCGGACGCAATGGGGGATGCCGGCACCAACGAAGGCTCCTACATTGGCATGATGGATCACAACCTCACATCAATCGCCAAAGCGCTGGGGAGCTCATCGGTTCCAGAAGGCGGTTTTCGCGGCCAAAAGTGAACCCTGCTGTAGGATAGGCAAAAAGTACAGCGGCTGGATAATAGCGGCTTCGCAGCGACTTTTCGCGCGCGAACCACTATCTTGCGGAGCCAGATTCTGAGCGAGTCGAAACCACTTACTATACCGCCGCCTGCACGGCCTACGGCCAAGAGTCGCTTGATTGCCGCCACGTGCTTGATGGCGACCGCCTGTATGTGGGGCGTCAATATTCTCGTCTTCAAACACGGCATTCAAGAGGTGAATCCGTGGGTCTTCAACGCTCTGCGGTTGATCTTTGCCACCGTAACACTCGGACTGCTGACCTGGATTGAATCTCGAGTCCGCCCCGTGCCCAAACGCGAGTTCTCTAAGTTAAAAGTTTTCGTGTTCGCGATGCTCACTGGCTTCTTCTATTTGTTGTTCTTCGTTCGCGGCATCTCCATGACCACAGCCGGCAACACGGCTCTGATTATGTCTGCCATGCCCATGTGGACAGCTCTGCTTTCGTACTTCTTCGTCCATGAACGTCTGCCTGGGATCACTTGGGTCGGCCTGCTGATCACTTTTGTGGGGACAGTTCTGGTCACTACGCAGAGCGGCGGTGAAGTTAGTTTCGCCTCCGAGTACTTTGTCGGCAACCTGCTGATACTCAGCGGCTCATTAGCATGGGCGGCGGGAACCATACTCAGCCGCCCGCTACTGCACGCAGTCAGTCCCTTGCAGCTCGCGTTCTGGAGCGCGCTCATCACCACACCGATGCACCTGATCATCATCGCGCCTCAAATCGCGGAGAACTGGGACCAAGCCACGCGGACTGTTACGTTCCTCGAAATCGTGTACTCGGGTGTGTTTTCAACCGGCCTAGCTTACGCGTCATGGCACGTTGGTGTCCGCATTCTCGGCGGCTCGCATGCTGCTGTCTATCAAAACGTCGTCACGCTAGTCGCCGTCATTGGCGGTTGGATTTTCCTGCACGAAAAACCAGTCATCGCGCAAATCGCAGGTGGCGTATTAATTGTTTTCGGACTCATCGCCATGCGACAAGGCCGTAACCAGTAGGCCGTAACTAGTAGGCCGTAACAAGCCCCAGCGCCGTTACGGCACTCCCCCCGCCAACATCGCGCCCCATCAAACGTACCGGCACATCAAATTTTACATCCCGCCGTAACAAGCCCCAGCGCCGTTACGGCATTCCGCCCTGCCAACATCGCACCCCATCTAACGTACCGTCACATCAAATCTTACACCCCGCCGGAACCGCGCGTTGCTTGTTCCGGCCTACGAATCACCGGTTAACCGGCATGAAAACCCCATCGCCGTACCTCGCAAATCTTTCTAAAAACCCCTTCAACTCGGCCCCAACACTGTGGTTATCTGCAACCCTCTGGTTATCTGCAGCCGAATGCTCTAACTTTTTTGCTAATTAGGTAAATACTCGAGCGACCGGTTTGTTATTTTGACATGCGTGGATGCGATGCAAAACATCTGAGGCGAGACGATGTCGAATTACAGAAGATGGTTCGTGCGCGGTGGGATGGTTTTCTTGACTGTCGTTACCTACGATCGGCGTCCAATCCTGACAACCGACTTAGGACGCTGCTTTCTTCGTAATGCGATTCAACAGATACGACGCGGTCGCCCGTTCCAATTGTTCGCAACGGTTCTCATGCCGGATCATTGGCATCTAGTCATGAGCCTTCCTCGTGGCGATAGTGACTACTCGACCAGAATACGACGCATTAAAGATGTGTTTACGGAGCAGTGGCTCGGTCAGGGGCTGGGCGAAGCACGAGTCACTGAATCACAAATGCGCCGAGGCGAGCGAGGAATCTGGCAGCCGCGATTCTGGGAACATACGATCCTTGACGAGTCAGAACTCGAAGGTTGCGTGGATTACATTCATTGGAATCCTCGCAAACATAACGTTGTGAGATGCATCCGAGACTGGCCTTGGTCCAGCTTTCATCGATTTGCTGCCGCAGGTCATTGTTCTCTAGATTGGGGCGGCGTAGAACCAAGCACATTCACCGCCGAGCGGGACTGGGGCGAATAACCCCGCCGGAACCGCGCGTTGCTTGTTCCGGCCTACAGTCAACGACCCGTAGGCCGTAACAAGCCCCAGCGCCGTTACGGCATTCCCCCCCGCCAACATCGCGCCCCATCAAACGTACAGGCACATCAAACATTACATCCCGCCGGA
>JANPLP010000600.1:0-3844 GCA_031426595.1 Planctomycetia bacterium
GGCGCCGCCCTGGGCGGATCGGGAATTTACGGATTGATCGCGAACAGACTCGCACTGACTGATTGCACGGCGCGCATCCGGCGAATTACAATCCACTCTCCTCTTACCCAGCCACTCTTGGAGTTACGTCGATGATAATGCGAATACTCTTGTCCTGCGCATGCGTGTTGGTCGTTTCGCTCAGTGGGGCTTGTGCCGCTGAGACGGCCCGTCCAAACGTGTTGTTCATTGTGTCGGATGACTTGAACAATTTGCTCGGATGTTACGCAGATCCGCTGGCAAAGACTCCGAACATCGATCGACTGGCGGCTCGAGGAGTCCTGTTTAACAAAGCCTACTGTGCATTCCCGCTATGCGGGCCCAGCCGCAACTCGATGCTCACCGGGCTTTATCCGAACAGCACCGGCATCCATGCAAACGCGCAGATTTTTCGGCAAACGATTCCATCGCAACTCAGTCTGCCGCAAGCGTTTCGACAAGCGGGCTACTTAGCGGCCCGCGTGGGGAAACTCTACCATTACAACGTCCCCAATTCGATTGGTACCGATGGTCATGACGACCCTGGGTCGTGGGAAATCGAATGCAATCCTGCTGGTGTAGATCGAATGGAAGAGCATCCGTCGATTACCACGCTAACGCCGAATCAATTTGGTGGTACTCTCAGTTGGTTCGCGTCGAAGAAAAGTGATGAACATCATACGGACTCCTTATTAGCGACCGATGCAGAGTGGATATTGGAGCGCTGCGCGAAAAACAGATCGCGTCCCTTTTTCTTAGCGGTTGGCTTCTTTCGTCCTCACACACCTTATGTCGCCCCGAAGGAGCCTTACTTCGGAATGCATCCAGAAGCCACGATGCCCCTTGTCACGGGTGTCAAAGAGGATCAAGCTGACATACCACCTGCAGGCTTGGGCAGTTACAAAAAAGAGCAGGACAAGTTGACTGATACCACCCGCCGCCAAGCTCGGCAGGCTTACAACGCAAGCATCAGTTTCATGGATGCTCAAGTGGGCCGAGTTATCGATGCGCTCGATCGACTGGGTTTGGCAGACAACACGATCATCGTGTTCACTAGCGACCACGGTTACCATGTGGGAGAGCATGGTCTGTGGCAAAAACAAAGTTTGTTTGAAGAGAGTGCGCGAGTACCCTTACTGATTGTTGCACCTGGAAGATCCAAAGCGGGCGCGCGGAGTGAGTCCCTGGTCTCGCATGTCGACTTGTTTCCAACGCTAGCGGACCTCTGCGGAGTTGCAAAGCCAAAAAACTTGCAGGGGCAGAGTTTAGCTCCGATGTTGAGCGAGCCTGAGACGGTGGGCCGCGGCTGGGCATTGACCCAGGTAGTAAGGGGCGGCCGAATCAATCGCGGCGGAGCGAGCGCGGCGATCGGCGATGATGGGGGACGATTCTTTGGATATAGCCTGCGCACGCAGCGTTGGCGATACACGGAGTGGGGTGAGGGCAAAGCTGGAAAGGAACTCTATGACCACGATGCGGATCCAAAAGAGCTGACGAATCTAGCGGACAATCCGGATCACGAACAAACGATTGTGGAGCTGGCGAGCAAGTTGAAAGAAGCGGTAAAAACAACTCTGCCCGCAGATGGAATAATCCCCGAACTGATGACCCAGACGTGGCCGCCAATCTTGACGAATCCTTAGGGTTCAGCTGCTACAATCCGCCTGTTCAAGCCTCATTACGTTACGGGCTGTTTGCGGTAGAATTCAGGTTTGACGCAGGTTTCCACGCAATTTTCAGTTTGATTGGGTGAGCACGCAGGCACTTAATCGCTAGGTCAAGATCGCCGGTTGGAAACGACTCACACGCAATAACGGGTTGAGATAAAGCCATGGGCAGAAGCTTCGAAGTTCGCAAAGAATCGATGGCCAAGACGGCCGGACAAAAGTCAAAGATCTATTCGAAATACGGCAAGCAACTGTATGTCGTTGCGAAGAATGGAGGCGCGGATCCTTCGGCCAATCCGAGTTTGCGAAGTTTGGTGGAGAAAGCGAAACGCGATCAAGTTCCCAGCCATGTGATTGAGAAAGCGATCGATAAGGCGAAAGGTGCTGGCGGGGAAGATTTTGTTACGGCCCGCTACGAGGGCTTTGGGCCGGGCGGTTGTTCGTTCATCATCGACTGCTTGACGGATAACAACAATCGCACGATTACCGATGTTCGTAATTGCTTCACGAAGACCGGATCGAAGATGGGGGCACCAGGCGCGGTCGTGCATTTCTTCGATCACTTGGCCGTCTTGTCATTTAAAGGTGATAACGGCGAACAGGTCTTGGAATCGCTGCTAGCTGCGGACGTCGACGTCAACGATGTTGAATGTGAGAACGGGCAAGTCACCGTTTTCGCACCCGCCTCCGAGTTCTTTAAAGCCAAAAATGCTTTGCTTGAGGCGATGCCCAACGTGGAGCTTGAAGTTGATGAAATCACGTTCCTTCCGCAGGCAAGAACGGAAATCAGTGCTGACGATCTGCCTATGTTCGAGAAGTTCATCAATATGTTGAACGACTGTGACGATGTCCAGGACATTTATCACAACGCCATTCTCCCGCCGAAATAAGACTTACTGGGAGATGGCAATTCATTGCCTGCTGCGGTTACGCATGCATTTTTCGAACCGTGCCAGGAACTACCGGCTGCTGGGTTTCAGCACTATGAATGGCTGCAAAGCATAGTTCTAGGCTGCGCAAGTTGTCTTCGGCCTCAATCAATGAGGGGCGATTGTCCTCGATTGCGCATAGCAGTTCACCCATCGTTCCATGAAAGCCATCGGGGAACCATTTGCCCACTAGCCGCGGCGTCCACTGGCCGCTGCTCAAACTCACTGTCACCTGTTGTTCTTGATTCCCTGAGCCGACACTGTAGAGGCTTCCTTCGGTACCAGATAGAAAGGTTCGTTCTTGAGGACCAGCTGGTAAGCTCGCATCGAACACAAGAGTGGCCTGAGCATCATCGAATTCAATGAGAGCTTGTGCTAGCAGGTCTGGCATGAGTTGCTGGCCGGGGGAACGAGCTGTGGAAGCGAAGACGCGTTTGACTTTCTTGCCGTTCAGCAAGCAGCGCACAATATCGAACCAGTGGATTGCGTAATCGTAAAGTATCAAGTGTTTGATCTTCTCAAACTCGGTTCCTTTAACCCAGGTGTGATCCCAGTGGCAAGAAAGATGCGCGCCGAAAACCTCGCCGATGATACCAGCGACCGCAACCTGCCGAGCAAAACTGAAGTGGGGTGCCCAGCGACCGTTCTGGTTGATCGCTAACCGGCGATTCATTTTGTTGGCAAGCTCCACCAGACGCTCGCCTTCGTCGAGGTCAAGCACGAATGGTTTTTGACTGAGCACATGTTTTCCTGCTCGCAGTGCAGCTTCAATAATTGGAGGTCGTTCAGGAGGATGCGTCGTGATGTCAACAACTTCGATCGAATCATCCTTCAGCAAATCGCGGTAGTCCTCGTATACCTTCGCTTCTGGGTAAAACTCCTTTTGACGCAGTTCCGCTTTGGCGCGATTCAGATCGCAAACGCCGGTCACTTTGAAACCTGCGGCCGAGTAGGCTCGCAAATGGTAATGCGTAATCCCGCCGCAACCGATCAAACCGATATTGGGCGCGTAATTGCGCGGTGATAGCGGTCGGTAAGGAAGGCCGCTAAGTCGTTCAAGCGGGGACGAGGGCATGAGGGAATCCGCGGAAGAAGGAAAGCAAATTAAGACGCTAGTGCTTCATCCAACTAGAGTTTTAGGGTCGATCGTATTTGGGTGGCACACCATGAGGCTCTGCGAAGGGCGTGATGTGAGCAACCTTAGCCACGCCCTTCGCAGAGCCTCCGAGC
>JANPLP010000601.1:0-3783 GCA_031426595.1 Planctomycetia bacterium
GTCGAAGGTTGCGATAGAGCTGCGGAATGGTGCTGATTTTCATCACGAGATTGTCAGGACTCCACTAGATTTAAACAGTGCTGAACAAGTTCTTCGCGCAAACGTGAACCGTTTACGCAACTCCACGAAAATCAGAACCACGTTTCTATTCTTCTTCGTCACACCAACGTTGCCAACCCGTTTCGTACAGCTCCAGAAACTTTTGGCAATCTCGCGCATTCATCACCTGCCGATTCCAAGCCGCCGAAATATTGATCTGGCCCCAATTGATGCACAGTCCAATCGCAATGTTGGTATTACGCCGCACAGGGGGCGCTGCAGTAATGTTGGTCAACACTGCATCACCGATCGGCCGCGTGAAATCTTTATCCGGAAAAACTCGATCCATACCACGCGATACATCGCCGACGTATGTAATCACCGCGGTAGCCATAGAATGACTCTGTCTCAATCCCCATCGCATCAACTTCGGCCATCGAGCCGCTGCCGCCAAACCGTGCAAGAGATCTAACTGCAAGTTGGTCTCCTTGATCGCTGCCAGTTCCTCTTGAACGCTCTTCAGCAGCCCACCGAAATCGTCGCATTGATCATACTTGCGACCTAAGAATACAAAGCTCAAGCGATTCGCTGCCGGCATCTTTAAATCATTGCGGCCTCGCAAATCGTAAGGCATCATCAATCGCAATCGCGACTTCGGATTCTTGTCGCCCAACCCTCGATTCCACTCCGCGCAGGTTCGAAACAGCAGAGCCATCGAGACCTCACTCATCCGCACCGAATCCGCCTGACACTTGGCCAGAATCCGCTCACTGAAATTGCGATCCAACCTCGCATGGCACAGCAGCTCGCTGTCGGCGTCGCTCAACATACTTTCATCGCCTTCACTCCCTGTTGCAACCGTTGGCCGCAGCGGCTTTGGGGACTGAAAATGAAAGTAATGCGCATTCTTAAGTCGCTGCCACAAAGTAAGCGATCGCTTCGCTGCCGGCAAATGACCAAAGTGGTAACGTTTCTCAAGCTCCAGCGGATCGAAGCGCGTGCAACATAACGCGCGCCGATACCGACTCAAATCCGGCCGACTCAAGTCAACCTGAGGCAAAGCATCTCGTCCAGCCTCGCTCCCGTCGGTCTCCATCGCATAGTGCAGCAAGACGTCGATCAGAATGGCGCGCATCGCAATGCCGTCACAAGTGCTGTGATGCAACTGCCACAGAACGCGACTCCCTTCCCCCTGTTCCTCATACCAAAACCGACATCCCGGCTCGCTCCGCAAATCAATTGGACGCAATCGGCCCTCCACCGTCGGCGGGTTGCTAGTTAAAAACTGCAATCGTATCGGTTCGTCACACAACTTCCAGCGCAAGTCTCGGTCGGACCCCACGACAACCGAATTCAGCAACGGATTGCGAGCGATGGTTTGTGCGATGGCTCTCTCAAATGCTGCAACGTTCAACCGCGTTGCGAATTGCAGCTCCGCGGTCGGCGTCAGTGGCTGCTCAATTCGATCGTCCCAAAAAAAGAATTTTTCAAATGGCGTTAGCGCGAGCGGAAACATCGTTGCAGCACGCGCGTCAAACGACTCTTGCAAGTCATCTGAGCTCGGTGTCACTCCCGAATGTTCTGCAACTTCCACCAACTTACCCATGCAGCGTCTCCCCGCCGTCGACAACCAACGTCTGCCCCTGCACCAGATCACTTAATGGACTCGCCAAGAACAGAATCGCATTTGCAACCTCATCAGGCGACAACGAACGCCCATTCACCAATCGCCGCGCATCGACAGTCTCAAATGCTGTCTCCGCACCCGGGAACGATCGCGTTGAATCGGTCTCCACCAATCCAGCCAACACCACATTGACGTTGATCCCACGATTCCCAAGCTCCAACGCCAGATGCCTCGCGAGACTCTCCAGCGCGGCTTTCGAAGCCCCGATCAAACCATAAGCTGGCAGCGCCAAGTGCGATCCGTGACTCGAAAGTGCGATGATCTTCCGCCGATGCGATTCGTCCGTCATCCACGGCACACAAGCCTGCGCAAGCAACATCAGCGCTTGCACATTGGTCTTCATCGCAGCCTCAAAGTGCTTCGGCGTTGCATCCATCACATGGCGGAACCCACCCGACGCCGCATTGCTCACCACAATATCAATCTTGCCAAACTCTTTACCAACGAACTCCGCCATCGACAAAATATCTTCCGGCTCGCTCACGTCCGCTTTGACGGTCGCCGCGCGTCGCCCCAGTGCAGTGATTTGTTCGGCTACTTCCCGCGCACTCGACTGACTGGTCACATAGTTCAAGACCACATCCGCGCCTGCTTCAGCCAACCGCAGCGCCGTCGCTCGACCTATGCCGCGCGAACCGCCTGTGACTAATGCGACATGATTTTCCAAATTGATCATTGCTCAAACTCACTCGTCGATCGCTGATTCGAACTGTTCTGCAAAAACACCTGAAACCGATGAATCCGTTCCTCACATCGCCCCAACAACCCCGGTTGCTGACTGGCTCGTATCCCCGCTTGGATGGACTCAAAGATCCCTAGATCCTCCATCAAAATCTGTTTCGTGATCATCGCATTTAATCTCGCCCAAATGCGGGCCACACCATTTCGCAGGTCTCGTCTCCCGCCGCTCGTCAATCGCCCGAACTGCCGCACTGTGGCAGAACAACTTGTTGCACCCGTGGGTAATATGCAATTGCATAAACTGATCGCATCAGTAAATGAGAACAGCAGATTTGGGAACACATGATGTTGCCAGTAAGTATTCGTGACCTTGTGCCCCAGTAACTTGGCTACCCAGCCTCCGCAGTTCTGAAACATCGCGTCCAACCGGCTGTGCGGGCTGAATGGCAAAGTGGTTCCAAAGGCGGTTCGATGAGCCAACAACAGATGCTCTGATTTTACTTCGCCTGGATCTTCACGGAACGTTCGCGGATGCACATTTGGAACGTGATATGCCTCAAGCGAGTTTTCTAACGGAATCTTCCAGTTGACCGGATAGTCCGGATTCCATTTCAACGCCAACCTCCACTGCTCACTAAATCGCTCTTCCAGCAACTGATAAAAATCGTCCCCCAAGAAACTTTTCAGCGGTACTGGCGTTCTATCCAAGTTGACAAACACCAACTGCCCAACGGTCTCCAGTGCGAACCGAGGCAAACAAGGCCGCGGCTGTTCAAACGGGACAAAGTTCTTGGGCTCAGGTATCCGGCCCGTGCTACCATCCTTTTGATACTCCCATCCGTGATACTGACACTGCATCGTTGGCGACTGTCCGCTTGGCGCCGAACATAACAACGCGTGCCGGTGCGCGCATACATTGGACAGCGCGCTCAACTCGCCATCAAAGTTCCGAACTTGAAGCGGCGTCCCAAACAAGTTGATCGTGATAAACGCACCCGGCTTCGCCAACTCAGCCGTCGTCGCCACGACATGCCAGCTCTTCTTGAGCACCGACGCAACCTCATCGCGATACGCATCTTCTGCGAAATAGCGATCGGGCGAAAGCAAGTGAGGTAAACGCGTGGTACTGACAAACATGACTTTGGTGCGATTTCTGTTGGTCTGTCAGAGGAAACTATTTAGCCCCACCCGCCGCACGCGCCGCCGAATCCGGTTGGCCGACCGCTTGCAACCAAGCAACTTCATAATCGCATGCGTTCAACAAAACGTCACCGTTAACACCATACAACGTGAAGTCGAAGCATGCGCGTTCTTTTGCATGCGAAACCAATCTCGCATGCACCTGGCAAGCCTCACCGGGGCTCGGCAAGCGCCCG
>JANPLP010000602.1:0-8166 GCA_031426595.1 Planctomycetia bacterium
CCCCAGCACCCAGCCATACAGCCACGCTTCGGCTATGCCATCCGCGCGGCCTCGCAAATTCGATTCGTCCAAGATGTCGCTCAAAATGTAGTAACCATCAAAACGCATCAATGGATTCGCGTTGATCAAGAACGTACTCACCGAGCAGACAAACATCGCTTGCAGCGCGAGCGTATTGACTGGCCCATCCACCGTCATCATCCAAACCCATGCCGCCAACGTGGCCACAATCAGTTCGACATACATGCCCGCCGCCGCCACCGCCGCCCGCTGCCAACGGCTTGGCAACTGCCAACTCTCTGAGACGTCGCAGTAAACACAGGGCGCACCGAGGATCAAAAACAAGCCGATATCTGGACAGCGAATGCCATGGCGTTTGCACACGATCGCATGCCCGAGCTCATGCAGCGCTCGGGTTACGATGAACACCGCGAACAGGGCAGTTCCCTGAACTGGATGAAGCACCCATTGCCAAGAAGTCGATTGACTTGCCAGTCGCGGAAACTCAAGGAGCACGCCGAACAGCGTGATCAGCGCAGCCAGTAACCAACAGCGAACCGCAGTCGCCGAGAACAAGGCACTGAAGTGCGGCGCCACGATCGCCAACCACGCGTCGGGCTGCAACCCTCGCAATTGCCAAACCACAAAACTCGATAAGCTCGCCTGCGCCTTGTTCGCCGCAGTGGATTTACTGCTCGCACCTGGGCTGCCCAACCCCCGAGCTTCGTGAAAGCGGGAGTTCAATCTGGGCTCTGACCTTCGCACCAAACCGCAACGCTCGAGTTGATCAATGACGGCTAACAATTGCCGCTCGCTCACCCCAACAAACTCAGACTTGCGCCGTATCCAGGTGAGCGCCGCACCAAACGTCCGACCTTCTCGCAAGCAGATCAATACCGCTCGTTCTAACTCTCCAATGCGAAAGCTCTGACGCGTAAGCGGGTCGAGCACATTGAAATACGAAGTCGACTGGTGATCGGTGCTCGCTTGAAACCGCAGGTCACGCCGCGCACTGAATTGCCGCGCACTGAATTGCTGAGACCAGAACTGCTTAGACAAGTGTTGCGGGGACGAGCTGGCGGCTGACGTGTTCTGCATCGACGCCTCATTGATTCCAGTAGTCCGGAACAAGCCCCAGCGCCGTTCCGGCATCACTCATTCCGGCATCACTCATTCCGGTATTACGCTAGCGCATCATCTGCTGAGAACCGGGAGCCACCGGTGGCAAGCTGGCTTGACCAGCCGACGGAGGCGGCGCGTACGCACCTTGCTGAACACCCGTGAATCCTTGGACCGATTGCATGACATTGCCCGCTACGTTGTAAGCGTTGGTGGCCGCTTGCATGGTACCGCTGCCACCTAGCCGGTTCATCAACTCGCGAGCTTCCTTGAGATTCGGATCGATCTGCAAAGCAAGCTGCAGATGCTGCTGCGCGGCCGCCAAATTCTGCTTTGATGCATGCAGATAAGCCACGTTATAGTTGGCTACCGCAGGTGCGAAGACTTGTTCAAGCTGCTTGACGGCTTCGTCACTGCGACCGCTGTCGACAAGAATGCCTGCTAAGTTGTTGCGATAACGCGAATTGCTCGGATCGAGCGCAATCGCTATTTGAATGTTGCTCTCCGCTTCAGAACCGCTGCCCGTTTTGGCTTTTACAAGTCCTAGTTCGTTGTACAGCGCCGCATCGTCCGGCTTGATCTTGATCGCCTTCTGGAAGAACTCAGCGGCTTGCGGTGCCTGACCTTGGCGGTCATACAAACGCGCTGTACTCAACAAGGCCGACAAGTTCGTGGGCTCGATCTCGAGCGCTTTGGTGTAATTGTCGAGCGCCTTCGTGTAATCCCCTTTGGTCTCATTCAATTGTCCGTTGGCGACCCAAACTTCAGGTCCGACGGAACTGGGCATGTTCGATAAACTAGTCGGGTCGTCCGAGTTTGCCGCGAATGGCGATGTGACCGCCGTCTTGGCTTTGCCCGCCGCACTCTTTACCGCCGTTCCCATCGACTGAAATTGACCCACCACACTTTTGCCCGCGCCCGATAAAGTCGAAGCCAGTCCCGTTCCTTGCGAAGGAGTCGTTGCAGCGGTAGACGCATCCTTGCCGAACGGCCACATGCTCTTCGGGTTCATGCTCGCGCAACCCGGAGCCGTCAAACTCGCACAAGCCAAAAGCAACATCAGACGTCGGCGTTTCATGGACGTGTCAACTGAGGTGCGAGCTGTGTTCGACATGGTTTGAGTCACGCGACTGCTTCCTTTTAGTTTGTCTACCTGCGCTTCGCTCAGAGTCTCGTAAGCTAGCAAACTTACAAGTCGGATCCAGAGCATACCGACCCTTCAGTATGTCGACCATTTGAGTTGTCCGACTTTAGCGATTCTGACGATTCTGCAGATAGCCCTATTTCGAAATTAAAACTCGGCCAGCGGCGCAAAAGGAACAGGAAACAAGACGCGAGCGCGAGACTCCCGCCGAGACTTTTTAAGATTTGCGAGCGCAATGCCTCGCAGGAACGTCGCCCCTGTCTGGAATGGGCGACGCACACCTGCAAGCAAAGCTGCGATCGCTAGCGTTGCACGCGCGCTGTTCCGCCCGCGGCCAAAGCTTCCACTTCAGGCAGTTTCGCCATCGTGACGTCGCCCGTGAACGTGGTCAGCAGCGCGCCATGCGCCCAACCGAGTCGCAAGGCCTGCTCCGGACTCTTGCCCGCTAGCATTCCGTAAATCAGCCCCGCTGCAAAACCATCACCCCCGCCGATCCGACATACCACATCCAACTTCAACGTCGGACTCACGTAACGTTGACCGTCGTACCAAACCACCGCTGCCCAGTCGTGACGATTGGTCGAATGCACTTCGCGCAGCGTCGTGGCGACTAATTTTACATTCGGGAATTTCTTGGTTACCTTCTCGATCATGCCAAAGAATTGCTCAGGGTCCAATTTCGACGCCGACTCGACATCCTGACCCTCGATG
Source organism: Planctomycetia bacterium (assembly GCA_031426595.1). Classification (GTDB taxonomy): domain Bacteria; phylum Planctomycetota; class Planctomycetia; order Pirellulales; family Pirellulaceae; genus Aureliella. The sequence goes on from JANPLP010000602.1 coordinate 2,975, forward strand.
CCCAATCCCTTCTGTAGATCTTCTTCGTTTCCAATCAACACGTCACAGTGGGAAGCGATCTCGCGGCACATCTCTTGGCCCTTCGATTCATCGCCGATCGTCTTCCACAGTTTCGCGCGATAATTCAAGTCGAATGAAGTCACCGCGCCCGCCGCTTTGGCCGCTTTCATCCCTTCGACGATCAGTTGCGAAGTTGTCGGTGACAGAGCCGCGAAGATTCCGCCGGAGTGAAACCATCGGACGCCCGACGCAAATATCGACTTCCAATCAAAGTCACCAGGCTTGAGCATCGCACCGGCTTCATTGGCACGATTGTAAAACACTACCGGTGCGCGCACGCCAAGCCCCCGGTCGCTGTACACGGTCGCAATGTTAGGACCCCGCACCCCATCATGTTGAAACCATTTGTAAAAGGGCTTCACACCCGTTTCACGCACCGCCCGCTGCACAATTTCTCCGACGCCATAATCCACCATCGCGGTTGCGATACCGGTCTTCAATCCAAAGCAATCGGACAAATTCGCTGCCACGTTGTACTCACCACCCGAAACGTGAACTTCAAACGAACGCGCTTTGCGAAACGGGGTCGTGCCTGGATCAAGTCGATGCACCAGCGCGCCGAGCGACAAGAAGTCCAATTCACTCGCTTCGGAACGGATTTTGAGTTGAGCCATAATGCAATTCTCTTTCAAGGAAACCTAATTGAGGAAAATAGTTGGGGTTACAAATTTCAATTAATTGTTATGCGATCAAGCGACAAGCGTCGAGCGAGAGCTTAAATGGTTACCGCTGAGAAACCACCATCAACGACAATGTTCTGTCCCGTCACAAACGACGACGCAACTTGCGAAGCTAGCCAGACGGTGGCTCCGCCCAGTTCGGATGCTTCGCCAAAACGAGCCATGGGGGTGTGGCCGATAATCTGCGAGCCCCGAGCCGAGAGGCTACCGTCGCTGTTGTACAGCAGTCCACGATTCTGCTCTGCGGGAAAGAAGCCGGGACTGAGCGCGTTGACGCGCACACCCGTCGTCGCCCACTCGCGTGCGAGGAACTGAGTCAAGTTAATGACCGCCGCTTTGGCGGCTGAATAAGCAACCACGCGCGAAAGTGGGATCATGCCCGACATCGACGCGATGTTAATGATGCTCCCGCGGCGATTGGCGACCATCGTTTGTCCGAAGACTTGGCACGGCAACAACACTCCACCCACCAGATTCAGATCAAATACATCCCGCCAAGCTTCCAGCGGTAACTTGCAAAAATCGCTCCCTGGCGGCAACGTCGCATCGGGCCGATTGCCCCCCGCGGCATTGATCAAGATCGTAATGTTTCCGAGTTGCGATTGGATCGCGTCGCGAGCCGCCGTGAGCGAGCTTGGATCGAGCGCATTGGCGGCTTGAAAGATCGCTCTCCCACCCGCAGCTTCGATCGCCTTGACCCGTTCCGCACCACGCTCAGCACTGCGGCCCACGACAGCCACTTGAGCGCCATGCGCGGCCAGCGCATCCGCCATCGCGCCGCCGAGTCCCCCCGTGCCGCCGATCACGACCGCCACATCCGCTGAAAGATCAAAAAGTCCCGCCATCCGCTCGCCTCCCAATCCGCCTTCGCACTTCACCGCCACATTTGGCTGCCCTAATTGGAATATTCCCGCAAAAGCATGGGCGGAATACCCTGTTTGTTCAAGGGGCAGCAGCCGCATCAACCTACGTTTTCGGCCCAGGCAATTTCCTCCAAACCCGCGATCCGGCCCCCATCCAGCCGCCGCACCCCGCCAGGCAGCTCGAAATGCTGCTTCCCGACGACCGCGTACTGACTCATTCAACTTCGGACGCGAACCGGTTACAGTGAGAAGCCGAGAGCCAACCGCTCGCAACTCCCAACTTCCCATCCTTGCACCGCCACCTCCTCAGCTCGCACAAGGAGCCTATCGTGAAGCTTTTCCATCGGCTCGCCTCCAATACCCGCTCGATCGGGTTCTCAGTCTGCGTTTTGCTCATGACCGCTGCAACGCTCCCGGCGACGGCCCCCCAAGAACCGACCCCCAAGCCAAATCGCTCGACACAAAAAACGGCTAAGCCCAACATCATCTTCATCATGGCAGACGACCTAGGCTACACCGACGTCGCTTGTTTCGGCAGCCAGTATTATGAAACCCCCAACATCGATCGGTTAGCATCGCAAGGGATGAAGTTGCTCAGCCATCATCATTGCCAGAACTGCACTCCGACCCGAGCGGCGTTGATGAGCGGCCAGTATGGAGCTCGGACCGGCGTTTACACAGTCGGCGGCATTGATCGCTTCGACTGGAGCAACCGGCCGCTGCGACCCGTAGACAACGTGACGCAGTTGCCGCTCGACCGAACCCTCTTCGCTGAGCAACTCAAAAACGCGGGCTATGCCACAGGCATGTTTGGCAAATGGCATATCGGTCAACAAAACGATTATCATCCCTCTAAACGCGGTTTCGATGAAGCCATCGTCAGCATGGGCCAACACTTCGATTTCCCGACCGATCCCAAGACTGAATATCCGGAAGGTCAATACTTAGCCGACTTCCTAACTGACAAAGCGGTCGACTTCATCACGCGTCACCAAGCCGAACCGTTCTTCCTCTATGTGCCCCATTTCGGCGTCCATTCACCTTTCCAAGCCAAACCTGATTTGATCGCCAAGTTCCAAAACAAACCTGCGGCGGGAGGACATCAAAACGCGACTTATGCTGCCATGATCGCTTCGGTTGATGAAAGTGTCGGCCGCATCATGCAGACACTCGATGATCTCAAACTGGCCGACAACACCGTGGTGATCTTTACCAGCGACAACGGCGGCGTGGGTGGCTACACGCGCGAAGGGATCAAAAAAGGTGGCGATGTCACCGACAACACTCCGCTGCGCAGCGGCAAAGGAAGCCTCTACGAAGGTGGCACGCGCGAACCTTTCATCGTCCGCTGGCCCGGCGTCACCAAAGCGAACTCGACCTGCAACGTGCCGACGATCCATGTCGATATCTATCCCACCATGCTGGAACTCGGCAGTGCCGACAGACCTAAACATGTGCTCGATGGCGAGAGTCTCGTAAAACTGTTTCGCGATCCCGATTCCCAACTGAAACGAGACGCGATCTTCCAGCACTTCCCTGGCTACCTCGGCGCGGGCGCGGACTCCTGGCGAACGACACCAGTCAGCCTGATCCAAGTCGGCGACTGGAAACTGATGGAGTTCCTCGAAGACGGCCGCTTGGAACTTTACAATCTTCGCGATGACATCGGCGAATCCAAAAACTTAGCCGACACCCGGCCCGACAAAGCCAAAGAACTGCACGCTCGTCTGGTCGCATGGCGAGCTGAAGTGCAGGCGCCGATGCCTACAAAAAACGACGGCGCAGCGGCAAAGCCGAAAGCCAAAGGCTTGAAAAAAGGGAAAAACTCGAAAAATAAAGCCGCTTGAGCGAACGTACTTTTTACCGCCCGCTTCGCGCATCGAAAGCCGCCATGTCCACCACCACCAAGTTGCTGACCATCGGCGGCTTTCTTGCATTCTTCGTCTTTGGATTCACCGACAACCTCAAAGGACCGCTGCTGCCTGAAATGCTTCGCAGCGGCGATTTCAGTTACAGCCAAGGTGGCACGATCCTCTTCGCAGGCTACCTCGGGTTCATCCTTTCCACACTCGCCACGGGTGTCCTGTCCGATGTCATCAGCAACCGAAGCGTGCTGCGTTTGGCGGCCATCAGTCTCTGCGTCGGCAGCCTCGGTTTCGGCTCCGCCACTTCGTACTTAGCACTCATTCTGTGCATGGGAATCTCAGGGATAGGTTTAGGCGCCATCGAATTGGGTGCGAACGGATTGATGATCGAACTGCACGACAAAGACCGTGGACGCTACCTCAATCTGCTCGCCACTTTCCACGGCTGCGGATCACTGCTCGTCCCACTCTACGTCGCTTGGATGCTCAGCCGCGGGAACAGTTGGCAGTGGGTCTACGGTTCAACCTTCCTCCTCGCCGCTCCACTGCTGGCCATTTTTTGGTCCAGCGGTCGATCCACAGCAACGCGTGCAGGCGCAGAGTTGCGAGCTGCTTGGAACTGGCGCGAATTTGGGTCCACCTTAGCGCGAACCGGTTTTTCACTTCGCATGCGCTACTACTATCTGATCATCGCCAGCTACGTGGCCGTCGAACTCAGCGTCGCAGCCTGGATGATGGAGTACTTGCAAAATGATCGCGGCATGTCGGTCGGCAAAAGCTCCGTGTACTTGTCCAGCTTCTTCGTGCTGCTCATGGCGGGCCGCTTTCTAGGCTCATTTGTCGTCGACAGATTCCAACCGCTGCGGATTGTCTTTATTGCGATCGCGGCCAGTGCTGTTTGTCTTACCGTAGCCATCTTTGCATCGCCTCACTTTGTTGTCTTCTTCCCACTCTCCGCCTTCTTCATGTCGATTGTGTTTCCAACCGTGACCGCGGCGGTGACGCGCGAGCACGTCGGCCGAACCGGTACGATCCTCGGATTGCTGTTCGCTTGCGGCGGAGTGGGCGGCGCCGTTGGCCCTTGGACCGTCGGCCTCTTGAGCGACGCAGTCGGATTGCAACTCGGCCTCACCGCCCCACTTTTCTTCGCCACCCTCGCCCTCCTCGCCATCCTCCTCCTCCAAAAAAACCCGCCCCCCACTGCGCAACCCAAATCCCCGTAGGCCGGAACAAGCCCCAGCGCCGTTCCGGCATCTTCTACTTACTCCCTTCCGCCAACCTCTAACTACTCCGTTCCGCCAACCTCTTCCCACGCCCTCCCGGCAACTTCCACTCCGACAAATCGCACCCGCCCGCTACAATTGCGACCTGGAATTGCCATACCCGTCACCACTCCACTCCATTCGCTACTCGTCGAACCAAGTCACTTGTAAGGACCGCTGAATGCGAGCTGCGATGGAAGAGCGCCAAAATCAGTTGTCCTTATCGGCTCGCGAGCGACTGAAGAAACGAATCGAACGCCGAGTCACGTTGGTTACCGAACCGCTCGAACTCGGCGGTCAACATTTTGATTGGTACCGCGTCGCGAATCCCGATGTGCTCTTGCAGTCCGCCGCGAACAACGATGTGCGATCCGAAAACTCGCGGCCCTACGAAGAACTCGATCCCTTTTGGGCAGCAACTTGGCGAGCTGCGATCGGACTCGATCGCTTTTTGCAGCGACT
>JANPLP010000603.1:0-2508 GCA_031426595.1 Planctomycetia bacterium
GCTTGGCAATTTCAGTCGCAGTCTTTAGGTAAAGTCCGTCGCTGTACTTCATGATGTTAGCTTTGTGAACCGCGGTCACTTTCTTGCGTCCATTGGCTCTCGCGTAATCAAAAGCACATTTGACAATTCGAGTTGTACCCGACACGCTGATAGGTTTGATCGACACCCCGGTCTCTTCAAAACCCGTTTTGATTTTGCGATCTGCAGGCAGACCGTTAATGAACTTGATCAGTTGTTCGGTCTCAGGCTTGCCCGCTTCGAACTCAACGCCTGCATAAAGGTCTTCGGTGTTCTCGCGGACAATGACAATGTCGACGCCACATTCGCTGAAGAAAGTCCGCACCCCAGGGTAGACCTTACAAGGTCGAATACAAGCAAACAGCCCCAACTCTTGCCGCAAGTAGACATTAATACTGCGAAAACCCGTACCTACAGGAGTCGTGATCGGGGCCTTGAGCGCGCACTTGGTACGGCGGATGCTGGCTATTGTGCTATCTGGAATCGGCGTGCCGGTCCGCGCCATCACGTCAATACCAGCTTCTTGAACATCCCAGTGGATCTTGACACCCGTTGCATCGACGCACTTTCTCGCTGCTTCGGACAACTCTGGACCCGTACCATCACCAGTGATCAACGTAACTTCGTATGCCATTTCGAATTTCTCCAACGATAAATCAAGATTTCACTGGGTGTGACTGGTGCGGCGGGCTGCGAAACAAGCCAGAGAATCTAACACAACAGCCCCGTTCGTCAACGCCGCCAGCACCCTTAAAATGGGCCAAAAATCTGCCAGAGCGACACGCGGAGTGTACGTCATCCAGGTCGCCGTTCAGAACGTACAACTAAACCGCCAGGCCATTCACGTTGCCACACCCTGCCCAACGCCCAGCCAACTTGCCCGTTCCGAAACAAATTTGAGGTACGTTGCGAGCGAGCACCACCAACAACACCCGATAGGGGTAACTTGCTCGTTTGGTTGTACAAAACTGCACCTGCACATGCGCAATGTGATTCAAAACAACACTCAGTGCGATTAATATTCATTAAGTCGCCATTGACCTGATGGACGCCGAAATTACTTCCTGTTCAAATACAAGTGATTATCGAGCAATTTTCACTACCCAGCTGCGGAGTTTTTCCTATCCCACCCAACCTGTCCTTTTTTAACTCTCAATTGGAACTTATGACATGCAAAAAACATCTCGTACGAACTACGGATTCACACTCGTTGAGCTTCTCGTAGTAATTGCCATTATCGGCATCCTCGTTGGGCTATTACTTCCTGCTGTGCAAGCCGCTCGAGAAGCCGCTCGTCGCATGCAGTGCTCAAACAATTTGAAACAGATCGGGCTGGCACTACATAACTACGAAAGCACTTACAAAACATTTCCGACTGGGAACATAGTTCGCATCGTCGGAACAACTCTCTCCGGAGATGGCTGGACATGGCACTCCCGTATCCTTCCCTATGTCGAACAAACTTCGCTTTACAATCAAGTCAGTTCAGTAATGGGTACGGATATCGGCGGTACAGGATCGGCTCCTCAAGTTCTGGCTGGCAGGACAACTAGGCTGTCTTTTTTCCAATGTCCATCGCACCCAGACGGAGTCGTCAATCCTTCTAAAACCGATTACCAACTCAGTACTTACAACGGCGTCTGCGGAAGCGTTTGCTTTAACGACGATCAACTTGATCAAGCTACGGATGTCGGTTATCGGGGCAACGGTATTTTTTTCATGAACAGCCGAGTTCGCTTCGGCGATATCACGGACGGAACTTCCAACACCTACATAGTCGCCGAAGTCCAAGATGAACTCCGTGGCGCACCCAACTCTAATCGGATGCCAGGAAGTGACCGCAAGTACAACTTTTCAGGGGGAAGCGACGGAAACCCACCGACTGACATTTCGGAATACCTAGTGGGCATGGAGCTTAACGACCCTATCAATGCCAATCATCGTGACGCAACTGGTTTCTACAATAACAACGGAGAGTATGCGGGAAGCTATCACACAGGTGGCGCGCAGTTCGTGCTCTGTGATGGCTCGGTGCGATTCCAATCGCAGAGCATTAGCATGACTCCATACCAGGCGATGTCGACTCGCGATGGTGGCGAAGTTGTCAGCAACGATCAGTAACATCCGACTTGCACAGCTTGGTGTTATCTCGCGTCACGTCTTGACTTCACAACGGTCAACGCGTGCCCCTCTCTGCGATCCAGTTTGGTTACCCACCTTTAGAAAAGACATTCGAACATGGAAATTATGAAGTCTCCTACGTACCTCTTTACCCTACTTGCGTGCGCGCTATTTGTAACCTCAACAGGATGCGGCGAAGGTCAGTTTCCAGTAAGGCCCGCTAAAGGCAAAGTTGTGAGCAAGGGGCAACCCGTTACGGTCGGCTCCGTAACTGGCGTCGTGAACGAAAGAACTGCACCGTATGATGTGCCGCCTCCATTGTTGGCGATCGCGCATAAATATTATGCAGGCGCCGGGTTTAGCCCCGTT
>JANPLP010000604.1:0-5141 GCA_031426595.1 Planctomycetia bacterium
GTGGTCATTAACACGACCGACGGCGTTTACGTCATGGGACGCCGCTTCGATAAATATGATTTCTGTGGACCCAAAAGCGCCCGCCGAATTCTCACATATCCGTTGATCGATGCCGCCGTCCTTGAGACAGCGCGTGGAGGCATCCTCCGCGAAGGCCTCGCTTTCGATCAATGCGATGTAGCAGTTGTTACCAACATCGGCGAAGGTGACCACCTCGGACTCAGCGGCATCAATACCTGCCAGCAACTCGCTGATGTAAAACGCACCATCGTCGACGTCGTCTCGCCGCAGGGTCATGCGATCCTTAATGCCGACGACCCCTTGGTTGTTACCATGGCTCCCAAGTGCCCCGGAGCTGTCGTGTTCTTCTCGCATTCTGCCGACAATCCCTACTTAGTCGAACGCCGTCAATCGGGCGGACGAGTCGTCTTCATACGCGATCAAGCTCTGGTGCTCGCACATGGCGACTCCGAGTTCGCCCTCATCTCGCTCGACAAAATTCCATTAACGCACGGTGGTCGCATCCGCTTCCAAATCGAGAACGTAATGGCCGCCGCTGCCGCCACCTGGGCGCAAGGCATTCCAGCTCAAGTGATCCGCGCCGGCCTAGAATCCTTCTCGTCAAACCTCGATGGCAGCCCAGGCCGTTTCAATATCGTCGAATGGGGCGGCGCTACCGTGATCATCGATTACGGCCATAACCCGTCGGCCCTAAAAAATGTGCTCGATGCGATCTGCCACTACCCGAGCAAACGCCGCATCGCTCTGTATTCGACCGCCGGCGACCGACGCGACGACGATATGATTCGCCAAGGCCAAATGCTTGGCCACTTTTTCGATCGTGTCGTCCTGTACGAAGGGGCTTATGTCCGTGGGCGTGAACCCGGCGACATCATGCAACTGTTTCGCGAAGGGATGGCCATCGGAGCTCGCATCAACGACTACCTCTGCTTCTCAAGCTGGACCGACGCAGTCAATTGCATCCTCAGCGATGTCCAAGTCGGCGATATGGTGCTAATCCAAGCGGACTCGGTCGATGAATCCGTCGCTTTCTTCCGCGATCTCATGACCCGTTCCAAAACCAAGTAATTTGTAAGCTCAGCCGTGCGCTCACAAGTAGGCCGGAACAAGCCCCGCGCGGTTCCGGCACTATCCCTTTACCCCGCGCAGTCGAAACGCATACAAACAAACGCTTGCCACGAGTGCGTTCAAAGTATGCAACTCGATCTCACACCATAGAAACCCCCCGTCGGTTGACACGTTTTTACCAAATACTCAGCTGCGCGTTTTGTCGATTGTTAATTAGCGACATCGACCCAGCGTCGTTCTTGCGCGCTGCGTAAAATGGCTTCGCACAGCAATATTTCTCGATGGCCGTCAGCAAACGTTGGATACGGCGGAGCCGACTGATAAGTCCCGTTTTCGATCGCCCCATAGAAGTCAACAAACAATTGCTTGAACGTATCTGGAAACCCTTCATTGTGACCGCCCGGATAGTTAGCGAACTGAGCCGCACGCGGCAACATTAACGCGGGGTCGCGTGTCAGCATTTCGTTCGCTTTCTCACGTTGGCCAATCCACAATTGATTGGGGCTTTCACTATCCCAGTTCATGGCTTGCTCCGAGGCAGCGATCTCCCATCTCAGCGAATTCTTCTTGCCCGCATTAACCTGCGACACCCACATCACGCCGCGCGCACCGCCAACGAAACGTACGAGCACCGCGCCATAGTCTTCTGTATCGATTGCGACCGGTTCCGATGGCCGCACTCCTGCTGTCTTACTCGAAAACGTCTCCGTCGTACCGATCGGCCGCAACCGACTGTCGTAAACGGTCTTCAGATCCGCGCATACCGATTCGATTTCCAGACCAGTGATCGCTTGGATCAAGTCAAGCCAATGTGTGCCGATGTCTGCGACCGCGCGCAACGGCCCGCTCTCGCTAGACAGTACACGCCAATTGAAATCCGTTTGCAGCAACAACCAATCTTGCGTGTAACTCCCAGCCACATGGTGAATCGTTCCCAGCTGCCCCGCCTTACGTCGCTCGGCCGCTTCGATACACAGCGGATAGTAACGAATGTTATAGTTCACGCCCGCTGCGCGACCACAAGTCGCCGCTAACTCCACCAATTCACGCGACTCTGCCGAGCTCATCGACAGGGGTTTCTCGCACAACACATGCTTGCCCGCTCTTAGACAAAGTTTCGTTTGTTCAAAGTGAGCTTGATTGGGCGAAGTGATGTGCACACAGTCAACATCGAGATCCACCAGCAACTCGTCGATGTTCGCATAAGCTCGCGCGATACGTAGACGCTCGGCCGCGGCTTGCGATTTCGCGTGATTACTCCCCAAAATCCCGACCACATCGACTCCGGCTCGCCGAAGCCCCTCGACGTGAACTGGTCCGATGAATCCGGTGCCAATGACCGCGGCGCGCATGTTGACCTCTCATATGGCGTACAGTGGTCCAGCGAGGCTCACTGCATTAAGGGGAACTTCGAGAAAAGGCTGAGGGTTAGTCTAAACCCTCAGCCCTCGGTACAGCTATTAATACAGCTACTGACCTCGAAACGCTAACGCGTTCCGCTACCAATCCCGCCTGAAACCTGCTAGCTGCGGACGTCGTAACACAAGATCTTGTCACCTTCGCGCAAGTACATCTTGCCATCGACGACGACTGGATGAGCCCAGCTTGGACGCTCGCCACTACCGGGAATCTTGAAGCTACCTTTCTCTTCAAATTCAGTCGCTTGCGCTTTGACTAACGTCATCATGCCATTGGCATAACGAATGTAAAGATTATTGTCCGCAGCCGTGACACTGGCTGAACCGCTACCGCTGCCGCGACTCTTCCACTTCACTTCACCAGTCATCATATCGACACAGTTAGGAAGCCCTCGATCACCTCCCGAACCGAAATCACCGTAAACATAACCGTCGAGCATCACGACGCCACCGTGCTTATTCTGCAGTTCGTTCTTGATCGGATAGATCTCCTTCACTTCAATTTCGCCGCTAGCTGTCGGGACTTGCTTGAGCAGCGCGCCACCCTTGTCATAGCCCACGGCAAAGAAAACCAAGTCGCCTTTAACAATCGGCGTAGGAATTACAGCCGTGGTCTTGCCAATGTCGTAGGTCCAAAGCAATTTTCCATCTTTAGCCCGAACACCCATCACGCCACTGCCAGTCAATTGCACATATACCTTGGTCTCACCAACCTGCGACTCGACAATCGATGAATGACCCGCTCCGCGATCACCCGCCCGCTGGCAACTCCAAACCTTTTCACCCGTTTGTTTATTCAAAGCGACCATCGTGTTGGCTTCCCCGCCCGGAGTGCAAACAAGATTTGCTCCATCGATTAATACCGACTCGCTATAGCCCCAGCTATCATCCTTCTTGCCACCAAATTCAGCCTTCAAGTCCTTCTTCCACTGCTCTTTCCCAGCAGTATCGATGCAGAATAAGACCCCCTGCGGTGTGAGCACATACACGCTCTTGCCGTCCACAGTCGGCGTGCTTCGGGAGCTGCCCCAGTCGGGCTTTTTATCCGCCCACGCCGTACCGGTCATTGTCGCCCATTGCTGCTTACCCGTTGCGAGGTCAAAGCATGTCAGGTACTCGTTATCGTCCTTCTCAGTCGACAAGCCATCGCCAAGCGTATAGAGCTTGCCGTCAGCGATTGCGATGCTCGAATAGCCACGACCCGCGCCGACTGCTTCCCATACCAGCTTTGGTCCTTCTGCTGGCCAGCTTTGCAGCAAGCCTTTATCGCTCGACACACCTGATCGTTCCGGCCCACGAAAAGAAGGCCACGACGTATCTGCTACCGCAATCGACAGCGGGCAAACCAATAATGCCGCCGCTAATCGGAAATAAAAAAAGTGACGCAAAATGTTACCCCTTGTTTGTTCTGACTGAAAAATTGGCAAGTCGCCAGACTCTGATCTTAGCGGATTCTACACGACTCGACACCTCGCAAAAACACTTACGGGACGCCCCCAAGTGACCCAGACGGCAGCCTGCCGATCCTGATAAGCCCGCGCAGCTAAAACACCGCGTGGCAAAAACACTAAGCCGTAAAAACACTAAGCCGTAAATACACCGGGCTGTAAATACACCGGGCTGTAAATACACTGGGCCGCTAAAACACCACGCATTGAAACAGACGTGACAAAATGACGATCGCAACGAACAATGCCCAAAGCCTAGGCAGCCTCAGCCAGATCGCCTGTCGCTCCTAAATGGAACGACTGCCAACCTGCGACGCTGCACCTACGCCTCACTCGCTGATACTTCGTCGACGTCCACGCTTCGATCGCTCGGCTCGATTCTAGCCAAGCTCTTGCGACTAACAATCCAGCCACGACAAGTCGGAGCCTTGCAATTGCAGCGGATTGCAAACGATGCCGGCCAGTTGTAATCAATAGTTAACTCTTCACCCGATTCAATATCATTGATCGCGAAGATTAGCAGCTTACGCACTGTGTTCACGCTGGTTTCAGCGTTCCCCAGCGTCTTCGACGCCGCATCAATGCCAATCAGATCAAAAGCGCAGTTAGGCTCGCACGAGTGATTCACGAAACGAAATGGGGCAGCAGGCTCGAGTTGCGCACCGTTCTCCAGATCAAATGCATAGCGACTCGCATAGGAGTCGTCGAAGATGACTTGACCCTCAATTTCACCCAAGCAAGTTCCATCAATAATGCGCCGCGTTGCGAAGACGGCTTTGCCAACCGGCGACCGGCCAATGCGCAGTCCGCGCTTGGCTAACTTTCTAGTTTCGTCGGCTTCCAGAGAGCGTTTCGGAACCGCAGATTTTGCGCAGTTCTTATTCCGGAGCCAGGATTCATCTTCATCGTCAGGAAAAGAAAAGGACGATCGGGACAAACCTCGCATAGAATACTCAACAATCAGAGGCTGTAAGCAGCATGCCGAAAAATCTTAAGGCCCTGCGTGTACTGAATGAGGGGACATTTCAAGCCAGCGACGTTTTTCAGTTAGCTTTGCAACTGGATGCCAACGTGCATGAAACGCAGGTGCCTTCGACACAAGCCAATCTGCAATTAGAAGGCAGATTTTCGCTCAAGTAGACAGCTCGTTAACTTATTCAATTATTCGTAAAAACAGAAATCAGGC